>CALGWE010000181.1:0-2216 GCA_937935915.1 uncultured Clostridia bacterium | reverse complement strand
GATATAATCTACAGTATCATATAGGAAGTCCCCTTTTATATCTTTTACACTTGCCCATTTTATCTCACCATTCCAATATGCTTCTACAGACTTAGAAGGTGTTCCACCTCCTATAAATTTTACAACTTCTCCTAAACGTTTCTCTTCCCAACTCTCCAAACTCACTCCATTTTCTTCACGCCATTTTGCTGTAAGTTCTCCTGTAAAAGCTTTATGCAAGATAGCTGCTTTACGATTTTCAAAGGAATCTAAAGCATTTTGTGCAAGTTCTTTAGCTGTATCCAATTTTTCAAAAAGAGCTTCAATCCTATCAACAATACGTTTCTGCTCTGCAAGAGGTGGGAGTGGAGTTAGCATATCGAAAATATTATTTTTGCTTACTTGTGCAAATGTAGTTCCTGTGGCTACTTTATATAAATACTCTTCAAAATTAAGTAATAAGTATCTTATAAATCTAGAATCTATGCTCTTAGATCGTATAGCTGCTACTCCTCGCCCCAAACAATATTCTCCATCAGAAAATATCGGCCTTCCTAAAGTTGCACGAACAGAAATAATAATATCATCTTTTTTAGATAGCTTAGTAGGTTGCATAGTATATCTAGTAGCTTTAGGATATATATTTCCCATATCTGCTGCACCACCTATTAGAGGAGTATACTGACTATCTTCTGTAGTTGCATCTCCTTTAGGCGATTGTCCCATTATAATTTCAGTTATATCTCCTAATTTTGTCCAAACCCAATTGCTTGGCACCTCATAAGGTTGCTCCTCCTCTTTTACTATTGCTTGCTCTATTAATTCTTCTAGTGTTAACTTTTCTTTTTTCCCTCTAGCCATTAGTTGTCACCGCCTAGGCTTTTGAGTTCTTTAACGACGCTCATAATGAGGTCCATAGCTTCTTCAAGTTGTGCTACGATTTCTTCGCCGCTTTCAATTGGGTCTTGAAGGTCTTCGTAATCTAAAACGCTTTCATCACGAATGAGTCCTAAATCTAAGCTATCATTTTTTTCTTTGATTTGTTCTCTTGTAAATACGTTAAAACGTTCGTCCTCTACTTTTGTACGGTCTTCTGCTGTATAAGCTTTAATAAAGTCTGCAAAGTGTTCTTCTTTTAATGGATTTGTTTTCCCGAAGTTTGGCATATTTGTACGCATATCATAAATCCATACTTCTTTTGTGTTATCTTTTTCTGTAGTCCCTCTTGTGAAGAAAAGTACATTAGTTTTAACACCTTGTGCATAGAAGATTCCTGTTGGAAGTCTTAAGATTGTATGAAGGTTGCATTTATCCATTAAGTCTGCTCTAATAGATGTTCCATCCCCCTCTGCAAAGAGGACATTATCTGGTAAGACTACACCAGCTCTTGCTTTTCCTGTAGTACGTAAACTTCTATAAATATGTTGTAAGAAGTTTAATTGTTTATTTGAAGATAAATAAGTTAAGTCATCACGTGTTGCACGTTCTCCGCCTTTTTTAGTACCAAATGGTGGATTTGTAAGTACGACGTCATAACCTTTCATTTGTTTTCCCATATTAGAAAGGGTATCCCCTAAGAAAATCTCACCTTCAATATCATGAAGCATAGCATTCATAAGGGCTAATCTATGGGTATCATGTACAAGCTCACATCCTGTGAAAGCTTGTTCTCTCTGGAAGTCCTGTAAATCTGCATCTAAATCAAAGAGATTATCTGTACGGTCTTTAATATGTTTATCTGCTGCAATCATAAAACCAAATGTACCACAAGCTGGATCATTACATTTTTCTCCTGGTTGTGGATCAATAAGCTCTGTAATCACATCAATAAGCACACGTGGTGTGAAGTATTGCCCTGCTCCTGATTTCTTTTCATTAGCATTTTTCTCAAGAAGCCCTTCATAAAGATTTCCAAGTCCTTCTTCTTTCGCTGAATACCAGTCTAATTCATCAATAGATTTAATGATTTTTTCTAAGTTTTTAGGTTCATCAATATTACTTCTACTGCCAGAATAAATTTGACGAATACGCCCGTTACAACATTCACCAAATTCATTAAGAATTGTATTATAGTATTTTTTAAGTTCTAAGCCTTGTTTTTTAGCAAACGCTTCCCATGTATAGTTTTCAATAGCTAATGGTTCTTTGCGTTCTTCATCTTTAATAATGCTTTTTTTAATGTTTTCTTCTTGTCCTGTTTCATGCATCATTTTTAGGAAAAGAATATAAGTCAGCTC
>CALGWE010000180.1:0-1209 GCA_937935915.1 uncultured Clostridia bacterium | reverse complement strand
TAATAGTTTATTATTAATCAATGCAGGTATGGCGCCACTTAAACCTTACTTTACAGGTCAAGAAGAGCCACCAAGAAGAAGAATGACAACATGTCAAAAATGTATCCGTACAGGTGATATCGAAAACGTAGGTAAAACAGCGCGTCACGGTACATTCTTCGAAATGCTTGGAAACTTCTCATTTGGAGATTACTTCAAAGAAGAAGCTATTGAATGGGCATGGGAATTCGTAACAAAACACCTTGAGCTTCCAGTAGAAAGACTTTACGTTTCTGTATATGAAGAAGATGGGGAAACAGCTGAAATCTGGAAAAATAAAATTGGTGTTGCAGAAGATCATATCGTATTCTTAGGTAAAGAAGATAACTTCTGGGAAGCGGGTATTGATGGACCATGTGGACCATGTTCAGAAATTTACTTTGACCGTGGACCAGAATATGGTTGTGACAGTGACAGTTGCGGCGTAGGTTGTGACTGTGACCGTTATATGGAATTCTGGAACTTAGTATTCACACAATTTGAACGTCATGAAGATGGTACTTACACACCACTTGCACAAAAAAATATCGATACAGGTATGGGACTTGAAAGACTTGCAGCAATGATGCAAGGTGTAGGTTCTATCTTTGATGTTGATACAATTAAAGCAATTCGTGACCACGTATGTGAACTTGCAAATACAACATACGGCGTGGAATACAAAAAAGACGTATCAATCCGTGTAATCACAGACCACATTCGTTCAGTAACATTCATGGCTGCTGATGGGGTACTTCCATCAAATGAAGGTCGTGGATACGTTATGAGAAGACTTCTTAGACGTGCTGTAAGACATGCAAAATTATTAGGTATTCAAGGATTATTCTTACAAGAACTTGTTAAAACTGTTGTAGAAAACTCTAAACATGAATACACAGAACTTGAAGATAAATTCGAATACATCGTTAAACTTCTTACTGTAGAAGAGAAAAACTTCAACGAAACAATTGACCGTGGTCTTAATATCTTAAAAGGTCACATTGAAGAAATGAAAGCAGAAGGAAAAACTGTATTAGATGGTAAAGCTTGCTTCACACTTTCTGATACTTATGGTTTCCCTATTGATTTAACACGTGAAATCTTAGAAGAACAAGGCCTTAGCGCTGATGAAGAAGGTTTCAAAGTAGAAATGGATGCACAACGTCAAAAAGCGCGTGATGCCCGTGGTGG
>CALGWE010000179.1:0-1235 GCA_937935915.1 uncultured Clostridia bacterium | reverse complement strand
CACACCAAATATAAAAACAATGCAAGTTACAGTGGCTTCTTTAAGAATGGACGCTATTATTGCAGCTGGTTTTGGAATTTCTAGAACAACAGCAGCTAAGCTTATAGCCGCAGATAAGGCAAAGTGTAATGGTGTAAGTACGCAAACAAGTTATCAAGTGAAAGAAGGCGATAGTGTGACTTTAAGGGGATATGGAAAAATTAAAATAGGCCCTACACTTGGAATGAGTAAAAAGGAAAAGCTACGCATTGTCATAGATAAATATATATAAGGGGGGATTAGCATGCTATCACCAGTAGATATTCAAAATAAAGAATTTAAGAAAAGTAAATTAGGTGGTTATAATGTTGATGAGGTTAATGAGTTCTTAGATCTTATTTTACAATCTTATCAAGAACTCATTAATGAAAATTATACACTGAAAGACAAAGTAAATGTACTTAATGAAAGTGTGCAATATTATCGTACAATGGAATCTACTATTCAAAATGTCCTTGTACTTGCAGATAAAACAGCACAAGAAACAAAGGCAAATGCTTATGAAAAAGCAGAACAAATGAAACATGATGCTGAAATACGTGCAGATAAAATGACAACACTTGCAGAAGAACGTGTAGCACGTATTTTAGAACAAGGTAAACAAGAAGCTTTTGAACTTAGTCAAAAAAGTGATGATTTAAGAAGACAATATTTAGCTTATAAAGGACAGTTTAAACAATTATTACAAGCACAAATGGAGCTTTTAGAACAAGGCGATACACAAATGAGTCCTTTAAATGAGGAAATGCTTAAGGCATTTGATCAGATTGAGGATGAACCTGAAACAACGCCAGAAGAATTTAAACCTATTGAAGGTGAAGAAAAAGAGCAATACTATACTAAAGAATATGTGTCAGTCACAGAAGAGGAGCTTGCATGAGAAGAATAGATGCTGTTACAAATAGACCTTATAAGATCTTACTCCATCAAAATTTTGATTTACTTGAAGATGAAATAAAAGCAGTTTGTAAACCGAGTCAAATTTGTATTATTACAGATACAAATGTAGAAGCATTATATTTAAAAGAAGTAGAAAGTATTTGCAATAAAATTGCGCGTACAATAGTACATGTTTATGAAGCAGGAGAGGCTTCAAAGAATTTAATAACAATCACACAAATTTATGATACATTAGTGGCACATAATATGGATCGTAGTGGTCTTATTGTAGCACTAGGTGGTGGTGTTGTAGGCGA
>CALGWE010000178.1:0-1236 GCA_937935915.1 uncultured Clostridia bacterium | reverse complement strand
TTTAGATGAACCAACCAGTAATCTTGACCCTAAAAATCAACATGAAGTATTACAAGTCATTGGGGATGTTGCCAGAAGTGCGAATATATGTGTGGCGATTATTATACATGACCTCAATTTAGCCCTGCGTTACTGTGATCAATTCCTATTTTTAAAGGATTCTAAAGTTTATCATTTTGGAAATAGAGAAAGTATTACACCTAAGCTTATAGAGGCAGTCTACAATATGCAAGTGGAAGTCATCTATCATAGAGATATTCCGGTCATTGTACCATTTCCAGCGCAAGTTAAAAAACTGGAGCAATTAGTATAATCAAATAGTGGGGGTTAAAGCATGGTAAATAAAGAGGCATTATGGGAAAAGTGTGTGGCATTTCATGGCCATATTTGTGGGGGATTAACCATTGGATATAAAGCAGCACTTTATGCTATAGAAATTCTAGAACTAAGTTTTTCAGAGGATGAACAGATTGTCTGCATTTCAGAAAATGATGCATGTGGTGTGGATGCCATTCAAGTGATGTTAGGCTGTAGTGTAGGCAAAGGCAATTTATTGTTTCATATGCGGGGCAAACAGGCCTTTTCATTTTACAATCGTCAAACAGGTAAATCTGTACGCCTCGTTTTGAAACCTTTGCCACATCCTATGAGCCGGGAAGAATCCTGTGCCTATTATACAGAAAAAGAAGCGTGTGAATTATTTGAGATTAAAGAAGTCACCCTTAAATTGCCTGAAACAGCACGTATATTTGAATCTTATGAATGTGCATGCTGTGGCGAAAAAACAGGGGCACATTGGATACGGTTAGTAGATGGGAAAAAGGTATGTTTAGATTGTTATGCTCATTATGACAGGTTTAATGTATAAAATACTTTAAACATAAGAAGGGATAATAGGGCACATGACAAAATAAATCATGTGCCTTTAAGGAGCTTAGTATCTATATGCCAAAGCAAGATGAAGCAGAAACACAGCATTTATGACACAGATTACAAAAGAGTGGGGAAAAGAAAATCCTGACTTTTATGAGTTTGCGGTTTTGTTAGATGGGCAGCATATTGGTTCGGTAAGTATGTACTTAAATGAGGGTAAAACAGTGGGAGAAGTGGGATGGATTATAGATAAGAGCTATTGGGGGCAAGGCTATGCCACAGAAGCAGCAGAAGGCATGATAGGGTATTTTCAAAGTGTTAAAGGGATCAAGCACTTTAGGGCCCATTGTGACAGTGAAAATA
>CALGWE010000177.1:0-1681 GCA_937935915.1 uncultured Clostridia bacterium | reverse complement strand
TTTTTAGAAAGCTCTTCTTTTTTAGCAAGATAAACTTCTTGACGTTTTGCATTTAAGCAATGATCTGTTACTTGGTTTTCAACTTCTTCAAGTTTAGCTGGTTCTTCTGGAGAGAAGTCATCTAATTTGATGAGGTGGTAACCAAATTGAGTTTTAACTGGATCAGAAATTTGACCAACTTCCATAGCGAATACTGCTGCATCGAATTCTGGAACCATACGGCCTCTTGTGAATTCACCAAGGCTTCCACCTTGTGCAGATGATGGACAGCTAGAGTATTTTTTAGCTGCCTCAGCAAAGTCAAGACCACCATTAATTTCAGCAAGGATTTCTTTTGCTTTATCTTCTGTATCTACTAAGATATGGCTAGCTTTAGCTGATTCAGGTTTTTTGAAAGCATCTCTGTGTGCCATGAAGTAAGTTTTAACTTCTTCTGGTGTTACAGTAACTTTGCTTAAAAGGTTACGCATAGCGTATTGTTTAAGTAATGTAGCTTGCATATGTTCTAATGCTTGTACATATTCTTCTTCTTCATCAAGTTTTAATTCTTTTGCTTCTGAGTAAAGTAACTCTTGTGTTACTAATTCATCAAGAAGTTGTTTTTGACCTTGTGGAGATTGGAATTGCATAGGGTTTTGTCCAATAGATTGAACAAGCTCCATGAAATCTGCTTCTGTAATTTCTCTACCATCTACGATGGCTAATACTTTACCTTTATCCATATGAATAAACTCCTTTTAAATAAAATGATTATGATAATCATACTATCATGATTTGTAGAAAATGTAAAATAATTAAGATAAACTGTAACATTTATAGTACTATAATAGCATAAATAGTGTTTAAAATATATAATATTTTGATTAATATTTAAGGAAAAATTATCATTAATGGGTAGATAAAGTAGATAATTTTTCACCTTCTAAAGTATAAACAGTCATTGTACCATTTTCATAAGTTGCATAAGTATGTGGGCGGTTTTCTTTAGGAAGTGTAATGGAACCTGGATTACAGATAAGGACATTGTCTTCTTTTCTAAGTTCCCAAAGATGGGTATGACCGTATAAGAAGACTTCTGTGCCACCTGTTTTAGGGAAGTTATCCCATGTATATAAATGCCCATGTGTCGCAAAGAGACGTACACCTTCATCGAAGAGTTGACTATAATCACTAAGACAAGGGAAATTTAAGAGCATTTGATCCACTTCAGCTTCACAATTACCACGGCAAGCAATGATTTTAGAAGCAATAGGATTTAAAAGTTCTACAACAGCTTTTGGGTTATGGCCTTCAGGAATAGGATTACGTGGCCCATGATAAAGAATATCTCCTAAAATAATAAGGTAATCATAGGCTTCTTCATGAAATTTTTTTAAAACTTTTTCGAGGAAAAGTGAAGAGCCATGAATATCAGAAATAATCATATAACGCATAAAAAAACTCCTTTTAATTCAAATTTAAATTTATTATAGTACGATTTAATAGAGACAGGCAAGAATGCCTCCCTTGTAAGTGGCAATCAAATAAGTTCACTTTAAGGGGGGAATATGTTACAATAAACAATAGGATTTGACACATACCCTAAAGTAGGGATAGAAAAATAGAAGCTTAAGAAGACAAAGTATTAAGATAAGAGGAGGCTAGTAATATGGAATGTCGTGATTTTTGTGGAGCTTGTTGT
>CALGWE010000176.1:0-1062 GCA_937935915.1 uncultured Clostridia bacterium | reverse complement strand
TTCGGCTAATGTATTAGAACAGGCTAAAAATGTAAATAAAAAGTCTCTTAGTTTACAAGAAGAATTCAAAGAAACCTTAAAGCGTATGGAAGTAATTAGTGAAACTGTAGAAGCTTCGGCAGCAGCAATGGAAGAAATTACAGCAAGTATATCTAATTTAGATGAAAGTATCGAAAGAGTTGGAGAAAGTTATAATACGATTTATGGTATATCAACTAATTTAGAAGAGGTAGCTAAAAGATAACATATTATATTAGAAGAAGTGAAGATAGAGATAGAATAAAAAAGACAGTTAGCCTTAATAGACTAACTGTCTTTTTGCAGATATAAAGTAATGTAGCTTATTAAATATTAAAAACCTTATTAATAAATAGAGCAATTTCCTGCCAAGCTAATTTGCTTTCAGGTAAATCAGGTAGTAGCTCTTGGAAACAATGGCACATCCCGTAATAACTGGAAAACGTTACATCGCCCCCAGCTTTTTCACATTTTTCAGCTACTAGAACAGAATCGTCATAAAGCATTTCATAAGTACCGGCTTGAAGAAGAAGTGGTGGAAAACCTGTGTAATCCCCATAAAGTGGAGAAAGATATGGTATTTTAACATCTGCTGTACCACGATAATCTTGTTTAGTGTTTTGATCAGAAAGGGCACAGCCATTTTCGCCTAGAAGGATATCATTTTTAAAGTTAATGCGGCGTGAAGGTAAATCATTACTTAATTCTGTAACAGGTGAAAGTGAAATAATACCTTTAGGCAGAGGTATGTTGTGATCGCTGAGATATAAAGTAAGGGCAAGTACTAAATTACCCCCTGCAGATTCACCCATAAGTAAGATATTATCATTTTTACAACCTGATTCTAAAAGATATTTATAAATTGTGATACAGTCTTCTAGTGCAGCAGGATAGCGGTCTGTAGGTGCAATGCGATAATCTACATTAATGACTTCGCCACCTTGTGTAAGCTGTGAGTAAACAACGGCAAGTTCTCTGTTTGAATCCATAAGAGGCCAAACAAAGCCACCACCATGAAGCATTAATACAGCCTTACCATTTCCA
>CALGWE010000175.1:0-3842 GCA_937935915.1 uncultured Clostridia bacterium | reverse complement strand
TATATTGCAAAAGGTTTCTTTGACACTATTTCAAAAGAAATTGATGAGGCTGCACGTATTGATGGTGCTACAAATGCACAAGTTTTTACTAAGATCGTTGTACCACTTTCAAAACCTATTATTGTTTATACAGCACTTCAAGCATTTATTTCACCTTGGATGGATTATATCTTTGCAAAGATTATCATGGGTGATAACTATGAGAAATACACAGTTGCGATTGGTTTATGGTATATGACAGAAAAAGAGAATATTGAAAACTACTTTACAATGTTTGCAGCAGGTAGTGTATGTATTGCTATTCCAATTACAATCTTATTTATTTGGCTTCAAAAATATTATGTATCAGGTATTACAGGAGGTTCTGTAAAATAGTTATTTCAAAGATTGGGTATGGGGGGACGATTTATGAAACAACGAAAACTGCAGACAAGGCTTAGTATATATTTTTCACTAATAGCAATTATACCTGCCTTGATTGTTATGTCTATAAGTATCAAGTTCACAATGAATAGCACAGAGAAAACAGTTGGTAGTTACACACAAAAGCTAATGGAGCAATTAAGCTACAATATGAATAACATATTTTTGGCTGAGCGCAGTGTCATTGGTGATTTGAAGAATTCGAGTTATATCCAACAAATTGCGAAAAAATATGAGGATTTAGATGCTAATACCCAATCTGTTTTAAGAAGTAAGGTCCATGATATTGTAAGTCCAGCAATTAAAGGGCAAGATAGCATAGATGGTATATATATATATGGTAATGATCATATTTACTATCAAAATGTTAAAACAGAAATGACATTTAGTATGCAAAACTTTAAGTTAAGTGAAGCATATCAAAGGCTAATAGGAGCAAATACCATAGACTTTATATGGTTTACATTAGAAGATGGCAAGGTATATGTGGCAAGAAAGATTTTAAATGAAGGCGATGCTGCTATTATACTTGCTATCAATAATGACTATTTAAGAAATTTATTAGATTTAAGTAATGTAGATGGTAAAATGAATCTTGCTATTTTGGATGAAAATAGCAAGGTGCTTATAGGCGAGCTAGATAATGAGAAGTTAAACAATGTAATGCGTGCATTGAAAGATGAAGAGGCTGGAGAGTCAGTATATACAAACACAATCTCAAATCATATTGTCAGTACAGTAAAATGTAGTAATGGGTGGCAAGTGATCAGTATTGCACCAGTAGCTACTTTAATGAGTGATTTTAATAGGTCATGTATCTATGGCATACTTATTTTAGCGGTGTGTAGCACCGTGGCTATTTTATTAAGCATTGCATTAGGTCATAAAATAACACGCCCTCTTAAAAAGATGGCAGTTTATATGAAGCAAGTGGAAGAGGGGAAGTTTACTTTTAAAGAAAGCATTGTAGAAAACATACAGAGTAGAGATTTGGAGATTGAGCTTTTAATAAGTGGGTTTGGACATATGTTAAAGGCTATTACACAAATGTTAGAGGCTAGTAAGCGTGTAACGGAGCGTATTAAAGACAATACAAATTCTTTGAAAGAACAAGGTCAGGTAACAGCCAGTTCAGCAGATGCTGTGAATGCAAGTGTGAAACAAGTTGCAGATGGTGCGAGAATACAGAGCATACAAATGCAAGAAACAGAAGAATTAATGGCAGAGCTCGCTAGCCAAGTAGGTGAAGTCCATAAGGTCACAAATGATATCCAAAGTATTTCACAAAGTATTATGGCTGTTAGTGAAAAAAATAGTGAAAATCTAAGTGCTTTAGATAAAAAAGCATTATGTAATATTGAGGTAAGTCATAGGGTAAGAGAGAGTGTAAAAGCATTAAGTGAAGAAACTGAAAATATGTATGATATATTAAAAATGGTAACAGATATTAATGGACAAACAAGACTATTATCTTTTAATGCTTCTATTGAAGCAGCTAGAGCTGGTGAATTTGGTAAAGGATTTTCGGTAATTGCTACTCAGGTACGTCAATTAGCATTACAAACAGAAGAAGCTATTTGTAGCATTAAAGATTTATTAGTAGAGATTGAAGCAAAAAGCAAATTAGCTTCTGATGAATTAGAAGAAGCTACATTACTTTTTGAAACGCAAAGACCTTTAGTAAAAGAGGCAAATGAGAAGTTCCAGGATATTGTAAGCCAAATGACAGCTATTAATGATGAAATTAATTATGCTAATCAGTTAATCAGTTTAATTGATATACATAAAGAAGGTGTCCTTGAAAAAATCATAAAGATTAATGGTATTTCTCAAGAGTTTGCGGCAGTTACACAAGAGGTAACTGAGAAAACTGCTGTACAAGCTAAATGTTTAATCAGCTAGCAGGACAAATGAGTACAACAGTGAATGAATTAGAACAGTGCTATTAAAGTGTTAGGGGAGGGTATATGGAATTTCAAGGTGTATATCATCGTAGCAGTGATAATTATTGCTACCCTTTAGATGAAGAGAACTTAATTATTAATTTAAAAACAGGTAAAGGAGTCTCCAAAGTGTTTTTACACTATGGAGACCCTTTTACAAATGGGATTTTAGGTGGTAATGAAGCTTGGGAAGGTCAAAGAGAAGAAGTGGTTTTTAAAAAGACACTGAGTCATCATATTTGGTGGACAACCACCGTACAGCCTCAGTATAAAAGATGCCGTTATTACTTTGAACTAGTTGCTAAAGAGGGTGTGATTTATTATTTTGAAGATGGCTTTTATACAGAAGAGGATTTAAAAGAAATGCGAGGGCAACCACAGTATTTTACATTTCCTTGGATGAATAAAGCGGATATTAATAGGGTGCCAGATTGGGTAAATGAAACAATTTGGTATCAAATTTTTCCGGAACGCTTTTGTAATGGGGATAAAAGCTTAAATAAGCCAGGAACATTAGAGTGGGCAGGACCTGAACAACCTGTTAAAAATAATGAATTTTATGGGGGGGACTTAAGAGGAATTATTAATAAATTACCGTATCTAAAGGCACTTAATATTTCTGGTATTTATTTAACACCTATTAATGAAAGTCCAAGTACCCATAAATATGATACCAGCGATTACTTCAAGATTGATCCTTATTTTGGGGATGAAGAGACTATGAAAGAGCTTGTTCAAAAAGCACATGCATTAGGCATTCGTGTCATGTTAGATGGGGTGTTTAATCATGCTGGTGCGTTATGTGATAAGTGGCAAGACGTAGTAAAAAAGGGACCTAAGTCAGCTTATTATGACTGGTTTATGGTGAATGAGTGGCCCTTTGATCCCAATAGCTGGAATGCTAAAGCAGGGCGTTATTTTACCTTTGCCTTTCATGATAAAATGCCTAAGTTTAATACGAACAATGAAGCTGTCAAAGCGTATCTCATAAGTGTTTGTGAGTATTGGGTGAAGACTTATCAGGTAGATGGGATTCGTTTAGATGTAGCTAATGAAGTATCACATAGTTTTTGCAAGCAGCTGCGTAGAAAGTTAAAGGCTTTAAATCCACAGATTTATATATTAGGTGAGATTTGGAATGATGCCATTAATTGGTTAAGAGGGGATGAGTTTGATGCGGTCATGAACTATCCACTAGGTGAGACTATTACAGATTTTTGGACTAATAAAGAGGAGACTAGTGAAAAGTTTGAGGCACTTATTAATAGGTGTTATACCTTATATATGCAGCAGACCAATGATGTGTTATTTAATTTATTAGATTCACATGATACAGAAAGGATTATGCATAAAATTAAAGATAAGGATAAAATTTATCAGCAGTTACTTTTACTACTGGCAATGCCAGGGAGTCCTTGTATTTTCTATGGGACAGAAGTCCTTTTAGATGGCGCACATGATCCGGACTGTAGGCGT
>CALGWE010000174.1:0-2328 GCA_937935915.1 uncultured Clostridia bacterium | reverse complement strand
CTAGAGGCATGTAAGAAGTTAGATATACCTATTACTATTATAAAGCGCAATAAATTACAATACCCAATAAAATGTTACAGCTTAGAAAAGTTAAAAGAGTATTTACAGTAATGTAAATACTCTTTTTTGGCGCAAATAAAATGACTTATAATTTTGAATATGATAAAATATATTAATAATTTAAAAATATAAGGAGGGAATAAAATGGGGTGGTCAATAAAAGATATGTTGCAACCAGTTATAGCAAGGCTCTTTATTTATGGAATGAATCCTATAGAATTAGAACATGTTTTTAAAGCATTAGAAGAGACTCCTCTATTAAATGTCCTAACACTAGAGCAAAAGTGGGTAGAGCTTTGGGAAGAGAGGGCACAAAAATTTCGTCAAATGGCAGATGAAGCAGAGCGAAAAGGTAACTTAAAAAGTGCAGAAGTTTTTTGGCAGTATGTTACACAGTTTGATTATGCACAATTTTTAATTAATAGTAATCAAATCCAATTAAAGCAAGCTATTTATGAAAGACTTGAAAGAGATTATGAAAAGTATACGAAGTATCTTTCTGGAAAAGTAGAAAAAGTAACCATTTCTTTTGAAAATGGGAAAGCGTTAATAGGTTATTTACATTTACCAGAGCAGGAAAAAGCAAAATATCCTTGTATGGTACTATTTCCAGGAGAAGGAAGTAATAAAGAAGAGTTAAATACACTTGCAAGACAGTTTGCATCCAGGGGAATAGCTGTACTTGCATGGGATGGACCAGGCACAGGAGATAGTTTATTCAAAGAAGAAATTAAAACAGGATTTTATAATTTGAGACAAAGTTTTAATACAGTATTTAAATGGGTTAAAAACCATGAAAGAATTGATTCGAAGAATATAGGATGTTGTGGTTTATGTATGGGGGGAGGCTATGCATATTTTGCAGCAGCGCATCAGGCAGATATAAAATGTTGTATTAACTTATTCCCATTATTTGTAACGCAGGTAAATCGTGATCATTTACCACGATGGATGATTCAGAGTAAATGGACTAATTATCAACGTGATTTAGAGTATGAAGCATTTGTAGAGGATATGAAAGGCCTAGAAGAAGGCAATATAGAATGTCCATATTTATTAATTGATGGGGCATATGAAAATTGGATGCCACAAGAGGCTATTAAAAAGTTATATGAAAAATCTAAGGGACCTAAAAAGAAAATTATTATAGAAGAAGAACCAATATTTAGTAGTGGAGAGACAAGATTACATACAATGCCTGTTGGGGAGCAAATGCATTGGTTAAAACATATTTTAGCGGATTGGGCAAAAGAACAATTTGAGTAATAAAAGGGAAAAGAAAATGGGGAATAAGAAATGAATGAGAGAGAGAATTTTTTACAGACAATAGAATCCTTTAAAGACAAGCATAGGGTTATTATACAAGTGGCAAATGAAGCTTTAACATATGAAGAATTTCTAGAGCAAGTAGATGAGATTAGTTTGAGAATGTCTTATTTGGGCATTAGAAAAGATGACAAAGTAGGGATTATGCTACCCAACTCAACTGTATGGTATAGCTTCTTTTGGGCAGCAGTAAAAATAGGGGCTTGTCCTATACCTATTGATCCACAAAGTGGTTTATGGGAATTAGAACATTTAGTGGCGTATACAGAAATGAAGTTTTGTGTCATAGTCCCTAAATATCGTAGTAATGCCATATTGACACATATGGAAGCCATTAAAATAAAGCAAAATAGCTTACAAACAGTTGTTGTTTGGCAGCAAAATTGTAAGACTTCTAGTGAACTTATGTCCCTTAGTGAATTTATGCAGTTACCAAGAGGGGATCAAAAGGAAGCGTATATACCAGATGAAGCACACATTATATCTTTAGCTTGTACATCAGGAAGTACTGGTAATCCTAAAATATTAGAGGTACCTTATAAGGGCTTTTATAGAGCACTTATAGATATGTCTCATTATTTAGAGATTACAAGTGAGGATATTATGCTACTTGGTATGCCACTTTATCATCAAGGCGGATTCGGTATGGGGTTGCAAACTGTATTAGTGGGAGGAACAGTGATTTATGAGCCTGAATTTAATCCTGAAACCTTTTTAAATGCCATAGAGGATAAAAAGGTAACAATTATTCAGCTCACTACAACACTGGCCAAAATACTTATTTCGAGACCAGATATTAATACAAGAGACTTCTCTAGTGTGAGATTATGTTATTTTGCAGGAGCATGCGCATCCGTTTGGACCGGAGGAGAAGTTTTTCGAGGCGGCGCGGAAATTGAACACCTGGATTCGGGAAGCAAACAGTACGCCTGTCATTTACAT
>CALGWE010000173.1:0-6528 GCA_937935915.1 uncultured Clostridia bacterium | reverse complement strand
ACTTTATAACCACATTAGAGCCTTCTGAAGCATAAATTGTTGTTCCGAGCACACTAATCAGTCCAAGTACCAGTAACAATACGGCTTTTTTAATACTTTTCATATTTACGAATCCCCCCTTCTAACAAATTTTATATAGATACTATATTACAATTACATTATATAAAATATATATTACAATTGTATTACATCACACTAACTTTTGATTTACATTGTATACTCTGGAAAACTAATTGTAACAGTTGTTCCTTCACCAAATTCACTTTCAATTTTAATACGACCACCATGTAATTCTACCAACTCTTTAGCAATAGAAAGTCCAAGTCCTGTTCCTCCAAGTTTTCTAGAACGCGCCTTATCTACACGATAGAATCGTTCAAATATACGCTTAAGATCTTCCTTTGGTATACCAATACCTGTATCTGCAATCTGAAGTATAATCTGCTCTTTTTCTTTCTGTAATGAAACAGTTAATGTCCCTGGGTCTATACTATATTTTATGGCATTAGACATGATATTATGAAGTACTTGTTTTATTCTTGTACTATCTCCATAAATATAGTATTCCTTCGCTGCATTTACGTTATATATTAGTTTATGACCATTCTTTTCAATATGTATACTTTGCGCTTCTAATACTTCATCTAGCATAGCTTTCATATCAATTTCACTGAAATTAAGTTGAATTTGTCTATTATCAATACGTGAAAGTTCTAATAAATCATGAACTAATGCAGTCATTCGATCTGCTTCCTTATCCATAACATTCAAGAAATGCATTGCCATATCTTTATCTTCTATAGCACCATCTATTAATGTCTCTGTATAACTCTTAACTGTGGTAAGGGGTGTACGTAATTCATGAGATACATTGGCTACGAACTCTTTACGCATTTCATCTAGCTTTTGCTGCTTTGTTACGTCTTGAATAACAACTACTAATCCATCTGGTTCCTGCTTTGCATTTAAGTAAACATCAAAATGCATATTTAAATATTTATCGTTTACATTAACCATTTTCTCAAGAGTATTATCTGCCTTACCAAATAATAATTTTTCAAAGTCTATCTGTGCATCTATGTTCTCAAAAATAGATTCAAAACGATGTCCCATATTGTGTGCACCAATCATGTCATAACATACAGAGTTTACGTGAATAAGTACCCCCTGTCTATTAAACGCCATCACACCATCGGCCATATGTTCAAATATTTTCTCTAGCTTATTCTTTTCGCTTGTAATAACCTCCATGGTATTTCCAAGTTGCATGGCCATATAGTTAAAGCTTTGTGTGAGTTCACCTATTTCGTCATTTGCCTCTACAGGAATACGTTTAATAGATGTGCCCTTTGCAAGTTTTTTAGCACTCACTGTTAATGTTTTAATAGGTGCTGTAATCATCTTAGAGAAAAATATACCAAAGACTATCATAATAAACATAGAAGCTACTAAACTAGTGGCAATGGTGCCCATGATACGTTTCATATTTTCATAAACACTTGTAATATCTGTAACGACATATATAATCGCAATGATGCCACCTGTTTTTTCATTTAAAATAGGTCTTGCACAGTCTGTTTCTCTACGTCCATTTAATATGCCACCAAAGTGATTAACTGGTGCCATAGCAAATTCTCTTGTATTGATTGCACGAATAACAACTTCCTCAGCAACAGTTGTCCCTTCTGGAATCGCATTACTTGTTCCCCACTCTACTTTACCTGTATGATCTAATCGATAAATTTTACTTTTTCCATTGGTTAAGTTTAAGTACTCTTTTAATATCTCATCTGTATCTTCTTGTTTTAAATCCCATTCATATCTAGTGGCAATAGATTCTGTAAGTTGTTCCATTTCACTTTGAACGGATCTATAATCCCGCTGCTCTGTGGAATAAACAATGAAAGTACCACTTATTAACATAATGATGATAATTGTGCACAAATAAATCATGACAATTTTCATTTGTATACTGAGTTTCATTTCCTTATCCTTTAAAATAGTAGCCCACACCCCTCTTAGTTAATACAAAACTTGCTTTAGAAGCATCGTCTTCTATCTTTTCTCTAAGTCGTCTAATCGTTACGTCTACTGTTCTTACATCTCCATAATATTCGTATCCCCAAACTTTTTCGAGAAGTGTTTCTCTTGAGAATACCTTTCCTTTTTCAAACCATAAGAATTTAAGCAATTCAAATTCTCTAAGTGTTAAATCAATTACTTTTCCTTCTTTTGAAACTTCATATTTTGAAAGATCCATTGTTAAATTATCTTCTACTAATAGATTGGTATTAGCTTCTTCTACTGCTGGTTTAGCTACTCTACGTAAGTTTGCCTTTACCCTTGCAATAAGCTCACGCATACCGAAAGGCTTTGTAATATAATCATCTGCACCTAATTCAAGTCCAAGTACTTTATCAATTTCATCAGCTCTAGCTGTAAGCATAATAATTGGTGTATTTTTTGTTTGTCTTACAGTTTTACACACTTCAAGTCCATCTAACTTAGGCATCATAATATCTAACATGATAAGATCAGGAGATACTTTATTGATAAGCTCTAAACCTTCTTCGCCATCATACGCTGTATGCACTTCATATCCTTCTTTTTCAAGATTATACTTAATGATATCCGAAATTGTTTTTTCATCTTCTATTACTGCTACTTTTTGCATTTGAAACCCCCTATTGTGTATAACTTTTTTCTTTAACTTCTGTTAGTTTATTGATAACCCATTAATTTGCTGGATTATTAGCTGTAGTTTCTTCTGGCTTTTGTTGAACCGCTGGCTCTACTATTTTTAATGGTAAAAGCGGTTCATAAATATTTGCTTTAAGTTGATCACCAATGCTTAATACTGAGCGATCATTTAATTCTGGGTTTGCACTTTTTAAATTATCTATAGTTATCCCCAGTGATAGGGCTATACCGTACAATGTATCCCCACCTTTAACAGTATAAGTCACAGATTTTGGTGTTGTAGCACTACAAATTTCTACTAAACGATTAATACTAGTCAGCTCACTTTCTTTAGCAAACTTATTAACTATCTTAACGTCTTTTCCAAATTCAACCTCTACATCTCTTCCAGGATAATATCTTTCTTTAAGTGCCTGTTTAAGTGCTTCTACATCTTCATCTGTTGCTACAATACCTACAGATTTACCATCTACAAGAATTTCTTTAAATTCAATGAGAATTCCCATAGATTTACGCATATAAGTTACCAGATATTCTGGTTGGATATAGTCTTTTTTATTAGCTTTGTATCTTTTTAAAACAAGCTCATCTTCAAACTGTATATTTGAGCCATATTCACTTTTTAACTGTGCTTCTACAGTTTCTTTAGCATGCTCTATGACCTTTTTATCTTTAATTGCGCCTACAACTGTGCCATCAATACTAATTTGATATGCATTTGGCATAAATGCTAACAAAATACCTATACCAACCCCAATTGCTACGGCTATACGAATCATATGATTGTCTACTCTAACGCTACGACCTCTTCTTCTTCGGTCTGATATCTTAATAACTTTTTTGCCTTTTCGCCCTCTGCCTAGCATTTTCCTGTTCCTTTCTTACATAATGATATAAGGGTGACATACCTTTTTAATGTCACCCCTATGCTGCTTATTTTAGTCTTTAAAATTTCTATTTTAAAATTCGGATTTTTTGTGGTGCTGTATCATCTAAATATTCGTATGTTACTACTAATTCCATTCCCTCTTCTAATACACTTCTACTTTGTGTTTTACCATCTAAAGTAATTGATAAATCCACTGGTGTATAAATACGTTTTGGCACTTGGCTTTCACCTGAGATTGGATCATAGTCTATTACAACATCAATATAGCTGTAGCTTCTTCCTACTTCAATAATTTTTGCTTTGTAGTTTGCTGAACTTACACTTGATTCTACATCAATAGAAATTGCTTCTTTACTATCTAAAACGATATCTAAGCTTTGACCTAAGTGAAGGTCTCTAAGTGCAATGTACTTTCTTGATTTTTGATCATAGAATTCAGCATCTCCGGCTACTGCATATGTTTCAAATCCACTTGCTGTTTTAACTGTAATTGTTGGATTTGCAGATAAAGTCATTGAATTTAAAGTACCTACTACAGTTTTTCTAGTACCTGTAGCTTGTACTTCTGTTATTATACCAGCATCTTTAGTAATAGAAATTTTATCTCCTACTCTAATCTCTGCTACTTCACTATTTCTTGTATTTCTAGTAACTTTAGTTGATGTTGGTACTGTTACATCGATTTCGTTTGCACCATTTTTTACAGTGAAGATATAACCTTTTGTTGTAAATGTTTTCTTAGTAACTTCGCCACCATTAACAGCTACTACTGATGAGTTGTTTGCATTATTATTAGTAGTATTGTTCATATTTGATTCAGTATTACTACTTGTAGCTTGTACTTTAAGAATTGCATTATCTTGAAGTGTAACTGTTACTTTATCTCCTACTACAATATCATCAGCAGATGCTGCCACACCATTTAAGAATGTGATATTGTTAACATCTAATACATATGCCTTAATTGTACCATCTGTAAGTACAATACGCATAATGCCATTACTTACCTGTTCAAGGAGTGTTCCTGATACAGTTTGTAATGATGTATTTGGTGTTGTATTATTTGGTATATTGTTTGTTGTATTATTTTCTGTGTTAGCATTTACTAAATGCATACTTGTAATGTATTCTGTACCATTTTCTACAGCAATTGTTACTGTCGCTTTTGTTTCAGCTGGGATAGATAACACACTGATTTGTTTACCTTGTGCATCTACTACTTTAACTGTATTTTTAATTGTGTAATAAGATGTATTACTACCTCTTGTTAATGATACATAATATTCATCAGCGTTTTTAGTAAGTACTTTTTTAATAGTTACTTGTTCACTTGCTGCATTTGTTGTATTTGAATTTGTTGTACTACCTGTATTTGGTGTTGTAGTTGTTGTATTTAATTTAGCTTTATAATTAATGGCATCATTAAACATCTTAGCACATAATGCTCTTGTTACTTTTGCATTTGGTTCAAAGTTTCCATTCCCATTAATAAGCCCTAAACTTTTAAGATAGGCTACATGTGGTCTATTTGCTTCTTTAATGCTACTTTCATCTGCATAACCAGTTGTTTTATATGTATTCTTAGCTGTTGTTTCTTTACCTAAGTATCTTACAATAAATACTGCTAAATCTTGTTTCGTCATAGTTGTTTTACCTGATGTTGTCACGAATTTATCAAGATCAGCTGTTGAGATATAACCACGACCTAAAAGATAGGCAACTTGTTGATCATATAATTTATCCCATGCGCTATACTTTTTAGCATAATCTGCTAAAGTAGCTTTTTGTTTGTTATAGTTATTAATAATTTGATTTTTAAATGTCTCATCAATATTTTTATTAACTTCTACATCTACATATCCTGTAGCTTTGGCCATAACATCTGATACTTCAAAGAAGTTCATTGTTGCACTTGGGAAGAAGTTTCCTGAACTATTAACACTCATGTAACCTTTCTTTTCAATATCAACGATTGAGCTGTATGCCCAGTGTGAACTTGGTACGTCTGCAATTGTTGCTGCGAAAGCATTTACTGTAAATATAGTACTAAGACCTAGGACCATAAGCCATTTGCTCATAATTTTCTTACTCATTTCATATCCCCTTTTCTTATATATATTCATTCTATCTATGTACAAATCCTTTAATAATATTCTTGTCATATCTTATTCCTTTATTTTATTCTAAAACCATTGAAAATACAATATGATAAATAGGGTCGCGGGAGGTGTTGGAGACTCCAATCTACAGTCTCCGTAATCTGTGTTGACCATCTCACCCACTCCCACACTCTATTTAGTCAAACCTAAGGGAGTAAAGAGATAGTTAAAGCATTACTTGGTTTTTATTTTAGGTGAAAGCTCTTTGACTATTTTTAGATTGTATTTAGGTTTTAGTTAGATTAAGGTATAACTTTGGATATAATAAAAAGACGTCGTAATTATACGACGTCTCTTTGAGATTTTTTGTTCCATATGTAGGAAATTTTATTTATTCTTCCATTTCGATGGCTTCTACTTGTTGGATGACATATTTTGCTTCTGCTTTGGATGAGATAAGCCCAGTTTCGCCAAGGGCTTTTGATTGAATGATTGCATCCATGGCAGTATTAATCTGCCTTGATGTAAGATTCTCTTTTGGTGAATTAATTGTAAGTTTCTCCTCTGCGCCAGATGGTGTGTTAAATATTAATACTAGATTCTTTTTTGCAATTTCAGCCATTTTTATAACCTCCTATTTTTGATTTTTCTTGAGTCCCTTTACCTTGTTTAGATTATTCTTCAATAAGAATTTTTTCTTCAACTCTTACGATAGCTTCTACTGGAGAATCTACTAAACCTGCAACTGCTTTGCCTAATGCATTTAAACTTTCGTTTGTTGCTGTTACATTACAGTTACTTACAGTTTGAGAACCTTTTTCTAAGTCAAGTACTAACTTA
>CALGWE010000172.1:0-1781 GCA_937935915.1 uncultured Clostridia bacterium | reverse complement strand
CAGCTATGCAATATCGTTTAAATCGTATGGGCGTATATATTCAAGGACTTACAGAAGGTACAAATTCCAAAAAAGCAGGACTTGCAGTAGGAGATTGTATTGTAGCTATTGATAATCAAGAAGTTACAAATACAGCTGATATTAGCAAAATTCTACAAGACAAAAAAGTAGGGGACACTGTTAAAATAACAGTATCAAGAGAGGGGCAAATGTTAACAAAGGATCTTGTGTTATCAGAAAATAAACCACAATCTAATTAAGGCTTAACTAAGGTGCTGTAACCCTTACTAAAAGGTTATAGTGCCTTTTGTTAATGTCTTAAAAATAAAGATATGTTACAATAATATAAAAAATAAATGCTTATAGATAAGGAGTGTAGCATGTATAATATACTAATTGTAGATGACGAACAAATGATTCGTGAAATCATTAAGAAGTATGCCGTTTTTGAAGGGCATACTGTAACAGAAGCTGCAGATGGCATGACAGCTATTGAAATTTGTAAAAAAGAAAAATTTGATATTATTATTATGGATGTAATGATGCCAGAATTAGATGGTTTTTCAGCTTGTAAAGAAATCAAGAAGTTTTGCCAAACACCAGTTATTATGCTTTCAGCAAGGGGCGAAGAATATGATCGTATTCATGGCTTTGAAATAGGCGTAGATGATTATGTGGTGAAGCCGTTTTCACCAAAAGAGCTGATGATGCGTATTTCGGCTATTATTAAACGTAGTCAGCCACAAGCTGTAGAAGCAGCCTCTAAAAATGAAGTGAAAATTCAAGGGATAGTAGTAGACTTTGATGGCCGTATGGTAACCATTGATGGTAAAGTGGTAGATATGACACCTAAAGAGTATGAATTATTCTTTTATATGGTGAAAAATAGAGGCATTGCATTAACAAGAGAAATGCTGATTAGCAATGTGTGGGGCTATGATTATTATGGCGATGATCGTACCTTAGATACGCATATTAAACTTTTACGTAAAACCCTTGGAAAATATGCGGATTTAATTGTAACCCTAAGAGGGGTGGGATATCGTTTTGAAGAAAAATAAATGGAGCATGAAATGGCAGCTATTTAGTTATTTGGCTGGTTTCGTAGGGGTTTTAATTATTGTTTTATGGCTATTTCAAGTTGTCTTTTTAAATGATTTCTATGAAAGCATTAAAGTAAAAGAAATCAAGAAGATTGGTAATCAAATAGGTAATAACATTGGAAAGAATGGCATCTTAGATGTGATTGCTCAAGTGGCAAGTGACAAAGAACTTTGCATTGTCATTACAGATAGTAATGGCTATGTGATATATGTAGAAAATGACTTAGGGGGGAATAGTATTTATCCTGATGTAAGTCGTAATCAGTATAAAAGGCTAATTGATAAAGCCAAATCATATAAAAATAATGTAGCCATTGAAAAGAGACCTTATAGGGCTATTAATATAGAGCGTAGTTATGGCCATACCAATGTAAAGTTTTATCCAAAGGTTGAGGCTTTAAAAAGTGTAGTTTATACAAGAGTTGTAAGAGATGATGACCTAGGTGAAGTAGCGATTCTCATTAATGGACTTATTTCACCTATTAATGCCACAGTCCAAACCATTCGTGAGCAGCTTATTTATGTGACAATTGTTATGCTGATATTGGCATTTATTTTAGCCTTTTATATTGCAAAGAAGGTAACAAGTCCAATTAGTCAGATGAATAATGTGGCCAAGCTTTTAGCCACACATCCAGAAAAGGTGGCTTTTGAAGGGCAAGGTTATAAAGAAATTTC
>CALGWE010000171.1:0-40365 GCA_937935915.1 uncultured Clostridia bacterium | reverse complement strand
TTTTTGAATAGTTTCAGTTAGCTTGTTAATAGTTTCAGTCTGCTTATTAATAGTTGCGTTTTGCTTATTAATAGTGGCAGTTTGCTCTGAAATAATATCAGTAAGAGTATCAATCTTGTTAAATAATTTTTGTAAAAAGTCAGGTGACAACTCTGTATTCAAACTGCTCACATCCTTCCGAAATAATATACTTAAAGTATATCGTTTCAAGCATGCAAAAAGCTAGTTGATAACTAAATTTAAATGTGGAAATCTAACCTATAAAACGTGTTAAAAAACTCGTTTATCCACAGTAAAAAATATATTTATTCAGCCTGTGGCTGAACAGTTACAATTAATGTATTATATTAAAATGTATGTATAAATAACAAGAGTTATCACTTGCTAATGAAACGGTGAACCGTATCATAAGTAAATGATATAGGTAGTATTCAGGTAGACATGGAGTGATTCTTAAAATTTAAATAGAATTATTCCATGTTTTGTTTATATATATCATGATATGGAGATAATATAATAAGAAAAAGAATAAATATGGATTATATGTATTAAAAACAATAGAATATGATAAATATATGAGATAAAAATCCATTTACTTAATATATTTATTGCACTATAATAAGTAAAATTAGAAAATTAATAGTGTAGGTGATGATATGGAATATAAATTACTTTCAAGTCTTTTTTATCAAGGAAAAGAAGTATTTGAAGAAACATATAAGAAGAGAATAGAAAGCGAATCTACTTATCATTTTGGCTTTAAAATTAATGGGTATAATGCATTTGTAGTCATTACTCATGAAGTCTTACAGAAGATAGAGCAAGTAATGTCATTAGATAAAAAGTTATATAGTTATATGCGTTTAGTACCAATAATTGCATTAGAGCAATATACTAAAAGATGTTTAGTTGATGAAATAAAAATGACTAATGAAATAGAAGGAGTGCATAGTAGTAGAAGAGAAATAAATGAGATATTAAGTGATAAAGAAGACAATAGTAAGCATAAACGTTTTTATGGATTAGTTAAGAAATATGAGATGTTGTTACAAGAACAACAAATAAAATTATCATCATGCCAAGATATTAGAGACTTATATAATGAATTTGCACTGAAAGATGTAGTACAGGAAAATACAATAAATGAACCTGATGGAGAAATCTTTAGAAAAGACCATGTAAGTGTTTTAGGGAGTAATGATAGAGTGATTCATGAAGGGGTATATCCAGAAAGCAAAATCATAGAGACCATGTCAGAAGCTTTAAATGCTTTAAATGATGATTCATATGAGTTCTTAATTAGAATAGCTGTATTTCATTATATGTTTGGGTATATTCATCCATTCTATGATGGAAATGGGAGAACAAGCAGGTTTATTAGTAGTTATTTACTAGCTCAAAAACTTGAGTTTTTAGTTGCATGTAGGTTATCATGCACTATTAAAGAAAATGTACAATCATACTATAAAGCATTTAAAGTAGCAAATGACGAAAAAAATAGAGGTGATTTAACGGCATTTGTAATTACATTCTTAGAAATATTAGTAAAGTCAATCGAAGGCTTATGTGAGTCATTAAATGAGAGACGCTATAAATTAGATTACTATATGAAAATTGGCGAAAAGGTAGCAGATAGCGATAAAAAATTATTAAATGTTATCTATATACTAATTCAAAATACATTGTTCGGAGATGAAGGAATAGGTGTTCAAGATATTTATGATATATGTGAAGGTGATATAGGAAAAACTAAGATTAGAAATTGTATATCCATATTAAAAAATAAAGGAATTATTTTAGTAACAAAAGAGGGTAAGAGAAAATTATACGATATTAATACAAGTAAATTAACTGAATTTGAGTAGTATAAAGAGACTTAATAGTGTAGAAGTTAGCACTTGCTAATGAAACGGTGAACCGTATCATAAATAAGTGATAGAAATATTATCTATGAATATAAAGATGATCCTTAAAATGGGTGATATACTTAGAGTGTAAAATCATAAGGAATTTTTATATGAAGCAATCTTTCAGCCAGATAAAGATAACTTAGTACCAAAATCTATTATAGAGAAACCAGAACTTAAGGTGTACATAGAGGATTTTGGAAGCGCTAAAGATGATTATTGTTTATGTGCCGAAAGTGAGAAAAAAATTGTTGGAGCAGTTTGGGTGAGGAATATTAATGGTTATGGAAGTATTGATGAAAACACAGTAGAATTGGCTATATCCTTATATACAGATTTTCGTGGATATGGTATTGGAACAGATATGATGAGGAATATATAATGATACATCGTCTGCAAAATGTATTGTAAAAAGGGTTTATTTTTAAGGAAACCTTGCTATAATATAAGTATATAAAGAAATGCTCAGTAGCTACCAACTACCAAGCATTCCTAAAGTGAGACGTTTGTTTTATTTTAGGGCTATTGGAATTGTATTATAAAAAGATATTAAGAAAGAGCAAACACTATTCTTGGTTGGATGGGTTGCTCTTTTCTTTTGTCTTAATTTCTAAATTAAGACCTTTAAGACTTATATCAAGCTTTACATGAGTTAAGAAAACACCATGTTTAAAAGAAAGATTAATTAACATTATAATTAGTACCCCTATGATTGATATTAATAGTATTAACATTCCAATACCACCCCCTTTGTGCCATGATGAATAATTTAATAAATAAAATATCACCAATAGCCCAAGGAGGATAAAACGTTCAAAACCTCCGTAGCCATCCATCTACGGTTTATTTAGGTTTAATACTTGGATAGTATAACATAAATGCTGAAGTAGTAATAGGATTAGATGTTAAAAGTTTACATATAGATTTTATATAAATATCTTTAAGAACAACTACTAGAAGAGAGCTTTAAAGAGAAGTAAATCGAGAAAATATAATATAGAATAAATGGGTACAGTGATTATAAATAGTTCTAGGATTTTATATAATATCCTAGAACTATTTATTTTTTAGGGAAGAGTAGAACAGATAAAATGAAAGTATATTAGCCTAAAATATTTATTAGATGATAGAAAAATAGTATTACCTACGAAATATTAAGTGATGATATAAAGAGGGATGAAAGGAGTAGGGTATGAAGATTACAGAGGAAAACTTTATAGAAGAGCTCAAGCATAAAAATGAAGAAGCTTTAGAATATGTAATCAAACAGTATGGGTGGATTATCAAGGCTATTGTAAGAAAACAGCTTTATAATTTGCAAGGTTATCATGAAGAGTGTATCAATGATATCTTAATGGGGATTTGGAATAATATTAATCAATTTGATTCAAGAAGAAATAACTTTAGCAATTGGGTAGCAGGGATTTCTAAATATAAGACATTTGATTATATGCGAAAGTATTTAAGGGATTTAGAGAATAAGGAACTTGATAAATTAGGGGAAATGCTAGTACAAGAAGAGCAACATGAAATAGAAGAAGACTATGACTACATATTAGCATGCTTAAATGAACAAGATAGAGACTTATTTAGACGTTTATATATAGAAGAGCAGACCGTGAAAGAGGTTGCAGAAGTGACAGGGATGAAGTTAGATGTTATTTATAATCATGTTTCTAGGGGAAAACGAAAAATCAAAAAAATTGTTCAAGGAATAGGAAGGTGAGAAAATGAAGCAAGATATTTATGATTTATTAAATGATATGGAAATAGATTTAACTGAATTAAAGAGAGAGAATTTTACAGAACTTGAAACGAAAAGGATTATGAAAAAATTTAGAAAGAGTACTATTCCTAATAGGAGTTATAAAAAATACGCAGGGGTAATAGCTGCAGCAATAATGAGTGTAGGGATACTAGGTACCATTCCCTCATTTGCAATGACAAATCCGGTGGCACATAGTATTGTCAACTTTTTAGGGATAGAGAAGGATTTAGATAGCTATACAACTGTTATTAATAAAGCCATTACCAAAGGAAATGTGACAATACAACTTAATGAGGTAATCCTTGATGGAGAGGAACTGATTGTCTCAACAACTGTTAAATCTACTGAGTGTATTGAAGGAAAGCATATATATGCAAGGGCATCTGTTTATGTTAATGGCAGAGAAGTTAATGGCGCAAGGGGAGGTGGCTCAAGAGAAATAGACGATTATACGGTGGAAGAAGTTATGCATTATCAATTAGGAGAAAACTATACAGGTAAGCTAGATGTGGCGCTTGTTTTTAATAATGTAAAGGTTGGGAATGATAGACAAAAAGGAACTTGGAAGTTTGAATTTAGTACAAATGGAGAAGCACTGTCAGCACGTACAAAAAGTCAGAAAATGAGTCAGACATTTATGTTACCAGATGAAACGCAGATAACATTTATACGTTATGCAGCTAATGATATGGGAGAAAAAATCTACTTTAATTTAAGTCAACCCAATATGAGTTATGATATAGAGCTTAGGGGGAAAGATAATCTAGGAAATCCAATAGTATTTACTTTTACTAATCAAAAAGGAACAGAAGGGGTATTAAAGTTAAATGATTATTTTTCGAGTAAACATGAGGGTGCTAAAAGTTATACTTTGGCACTATATACAGTTAAATTTCCTGAAGAAAGCGGACGCTTAAGTAATGATTTTAAAAAGATAGGAGAAGAGTTTGACATCCTATTTAAATAAATATAGTAATTAAAGGAGTAGTTTTAAATAACCTTTTATTAAATATAGAGGGAAAAAAGGTTATCACTTGCTAATGAAACGGTGAACCGTATCATAAGTAAGTGATATAAGAGAGAAATTAATATGAATGATAAATTAATGAATTGACACTACCTCTTGCAGGATGGAGCGTCTTTTTCATTTTTAGTTTCAAAACTTAGTTTGAATAAAGGACTTTCAAGGTTAAATTTATTAATCATAAAGCATCCTAATGAAAATTATGAATCACCTTATGCACTATTAAAAGAAAAATATAATAAATTAATTAAAAATCCTAAAGTATGAATTAGCCTAAAGGGTTAAAAAGTGTTTTAGGATTTTATTGTTTTAATATAGAAAGAATATAAGATATTTTTATTTATTGGAAATTATTGTAAAAAATAATAGAAAAAGGTTGGAATTAATGATATAATTTTCAAGAAATATTCTAGGGGAAAGCTAGATTTCAAGTTTTATTAAGAAATCCTAGAGGGAGGAGTATTAAGATGAATTATACACAAGAGCATTTCGATAGAAGTGCTAATAGAAAGGCAACACTTATATGGTGTATACTGTGCATACTTTTGACAGTTGCTTATATGATACAGGTAGTATCTGGAAGAAAAAGCTTACAGTATTATATGGTATTTTTATTATTTATTTGGGTGCCATATGCAGTTGGGATGTTGATTTTAAAGATAAAAGGTGCACACACAGGGTATTTTAAATATGCTATTTGTTTGGGATATGGAGCAACTTATACCTTTGCCTTACTTACAAGTAGCTCAAATGAGGTTTTTGTATACATTTTACCACTTACGAGTATGCTTGTTTTATTTAAAGATAAAAAGTATATTAAACGAACAGGTATTGGTGCAACAGTTATTACTATTATTTCTATTGTCAAGAGTCTTATAACAGGAAATTATTTAGGATCAGACCTAGCAACATATCAGATTCAATTAGTGTGTATTGTATTATGCTTTATAGGATATGGTATGTCGATTGACCATTTAATTACTGTTGATAATACGATGATGGGAAATATCAAAGACAATTTAGATACAGTTGTAAATGTAGTAAATAAAGTTAAAACAGCCAGTAATAAAATTGTAGATGGTATGAAAATAGTAAGAGAATTATCAGATGATAATTTACAGGATGCGCATCAAGTAGTAAGTAATATGTCGGATTTACTTGATAATAATCAGGTACTTTATGATAAGACAAGATCTTCACAAGATATGACAACAACAATTAATACACAAGTTCATAATGTTGCAGAGCTTATTGCGGTAATGGTGCAACTTATTGATGAATCAACAAATCATACGAAGCTTAGTAAAAATGAGTTACAGGAAGTAGTTCAATTAGCTAATATTATGGCTGATTTATCTAGTCAGGTGGAGGATGCAATTAATGAGTTTAATCATGTTTTTGCACAAGCTAAGGATGAGATGGGAACTATTAATAGTATTACAGAACAAACTAATCTATTAGCTTTAAATGCTTCGATTGAAGCAGCAAGAGCAGGGGAAGCTGGTAAAGGATTTGCAGTCGTTGCTGAAGAAATTAGGAAGTTAAGTAATCTTACAAAGGATTCTTCAGATAGCATTTATAATGCCCTGCAAAGTCTAGAGCAAACTTCAAGTAAAGTTATAGAATCAGTTAATGAAATTACAGAGAATATTAATGAGTCTTTAGTTAAAGTAAATCAGGTTAATATAAGTGTACAAGGGATATCTGAAGATACTAGCCGTTTAGGTGAAAATATCAATATTATTAATCAGGCAATTAACGAAGTTGAAGTTTCGAATGCACATATGGTAACAAATATGCAAGATATTACAGATGTAATGGAACAGATTACGCTTAAAGTACAAGATGCCGAATATGTAGCTAAAGAAATGGCTAGCAAGTATAAACAAACATCTGAAAATGTAAAAAATAACGAAAGTATAGTTGCTGAGTTAGTAGCAGAACTTGGGAATGAAGGCTTTATGCAACTTAAAGATTTACAAAAAGGGTTAAACTTAGAAATATATATCAAAGATCATGCTACTGCGATGAATGAATATTATAATGCAACAATTCAACAAGTTGAAGAAGAAGGCATTTTAATCAAGCCACTTGAAAATAATGGTCAAGTTATAACCTTTAATAAGAAGAAGCAGTTAGATATAAAGATAGTAGTTACTTATAAAAATATTATTTACGCATGGGAAGATGTGAAAATATCACTTAAAAAAGTAGGTGCAAATAACTACCATTATTTAAAAGTAAAAGGAAATCCTAAAATATCTAATAGAAGAAAATATACTAGATTAGATATTAAAAATTCTTGCCAGGTTAAGATTTTAGATAATAATTATGTACTTAGAGGAGAAATGAAAAATATTTGTGCTAATGGCTTTTGTTTCATGACTAAGGATAAAGCCCTTGATGGTAAAGATGGACAAATAATTGAACTATACATAGAAGATTTTGAGGTACTTAATGGTGAAGGACTTAAAGGAGAAATCTTACGTATTACACAGTGTGATGGTTATTACGTTATAGGTGGACAAATGCTAAAAGATCATAAAGAAATAGCGGATTATGTAGGCTCAAAATAATACATTTATTTTGTTGAAATAGAAAATGATTAAGAAAAGGCGCCCCAAGCTATTGGGGTGTCTTTTCTTATCTTAGAATTTAATTTAAATAAGGATAATAGATTATTTGTTAAAGTATCATAAATATAAAGTTAATTGGAATACTACTATTGTTATTAGATAATAGGAGGTAGTAGAGTGGAAAAGCTAAATTTTGCAGTAGAAAATCAACTTGGTCTTATAAAGGATAATGAAGAATTTAAGGACGTTATTAATGGTCAATTTACAGGTGAAACAGCAGAAGTAGGACTTTATCTTGCTATGGCTAGGGTAGCACAACGTGCTGGATATGCTGAGATTGCGGAGGTACTTAAAGTAATTGCTTGGGAAGAAGCAGAACATGCAGCTCAATATGCTGAATTAATGGGAAGAGTTTCTGAATGTACAAAGACGAATATTACGAATATGATTAATGGTGAAATGGGCTCTAATAAACTAAAAGCAGAATTAGCACAAAAAGCAAAAGTAGCTGGTTTAGAAGAGTTATATACATTTATTGATCATGCGGCTAGAGATGAAGCAAGACATGCAAGTATGCTTCAAGGTATGTTAAGTCGTTTAGAATAAAGATATATTAAAAAATAAGGGGCTGCCGCCTAATTAATCAATTAGATTAGTTAGATGGCTGTCCTACTTTTATATTTAAAGTACTGTTCTGAAAGTATTGACTATTATAGTGGGGAAATTTATTATAGAACTAAAATGTAAGGAGCAAAGTAGATATGATTAGGGACTAAAAATAGACATATTTAGAGGGAGAAGAAAATAAAGATTAACTATAATTGTTTACCATGTTTAATTAATCAAGTTGTGAAAATATCTGAAATGACCAATGTACCAAATAGAGATGAATTATTTCGTGATGTATTTAAGTTTCTAGGTGAAATAGACTTTAACAAGACGAACCCAGAAGTGATAGATGAGACTTTTAAAATGGTCAAGGAATATATAGGTAATGAAGATCCTTATTTAAATATTAGAAGATATTATAATCGCTTATTTTTAGAGATGGAAAAGGAGTTTGAAGATAAAATAAGTGCAAGTAACAGTCCTATTGAAACGGCTATAAAGTACGCTATACTAGGGAATATCATAGATTTTAATCCGATACATACAACGAAGATGGAAGATGTAATGACTTACTTTAATGAGGTAGATCATAGGGAGCTTATCATCAATAATGTAGCAGAGCTAATAGATGAATTAAAAAGAGGAAAGACACTGCTTTACTTAGGAGATAATTGTGGTGAGATTTGCTTGGATAAAATATTAGTTAAGCAAATTAAAGCATTAAATCCTCGGTTAGATATTTATTTTGGTACAAGGGGAGCAGCTGTAGTAAATGATTCCATTGAAGAAGATGCTTATGCTGTGGGAATAGATAAGTATGCTAAAGTAGTAAGTAATGGAGATTATTCATTGGGAACAGTACTAGAAAGAGCTAGTGATAAATTTAAAGAGATTTATAAAAAGGCAGATGTGGTCATTGCAAAGGGGCAAGCAAATTATGAATCTTTAAGTGAGGAAAAAGATAAAAGTATTTACTTTATGCTGATGACAAAATGTGAAGTCATTGCTAGTGATATTGGAGTAGCACAAAAATCTATGATTTGTATGAGAAGATGTGTAGATTAGTAGGGATGGGTGTTTCAAGTAGGTATTTAAATAAATTGATAGAATAAATAACAAGAGGTTGTTACAAAATAAACTTTTGTAACAACCTCTTGTTATTTTATGATGCAAAGCCAATGAGGATACCTTTTCGTTCAGCATAATAGCTGCAAAGTCCACTTGTTGGCATAATTTCAATTTCGCTAGTTGGGAAGGCTAATTGTACTTTTTGAGCAATATAATTAGCCAGTTCGGGTGCAAAGCAGTGAGCAATAATGAGACGTTTACCGTTAAAGCCTCTTGCAAATAATTCTTCAATAGCTTTATCATAGGCAGTCATTTTACCGCGACATTTTTGCAATAAGTCTAAAGTGCCTTCTTCAGTAGTAGTACCTAATATTTTTATACCGAGAATGCCTGCCATGGTGCCTTGTAATTTGCTTATACGCCCATTTTTGATGAAGTTATCAAGAGATTGAAGTACAAAGAGTAAATGCGTATTTTGACGATAATTTTCTATGTTTTCAACGATTTCATCAAAGCTCATAGAAGCATTAATGTATTCAGTAAGCTTTCTAACGATAAGGGTAATTTCAGGTCCAGCAGATTTAGAATCTATAACATAAATTTTGCGTTCAGGATAACGTGCTTTAAAGAGGTCTGCTGCTATTTGAGCGCTATTATAACTTCCAGATAAGCCACTTGTTATGGTAACAGCAAATACATATTCAGATTTTTCATAAGCACTAAGCCAGGTCTGTGGGCTAGGTGCAGCGCTGCCTGTCTTACCCTCATAGGCATACATTTCGGCCATAAACTTTTCTATATCAAGATTAAAATCATCAATAAATTCAGTTTCACCTATATCAAGTTTAAGGGGAACCCTTGTAAAATCAAATTTATTTATAAGTGTAGGATGGCCTAAATGCGTAAGGTCACATCCAGAATCAACGACTATTCCGTATTTCATAAAATCCTCCTAATAGTTATATATGATACTTTTAAGAAACTATAGAAATTGTACTATGAGAGGAGAAAGTGTTACAATTTACAAAAACGGTTAAAATGTAAGTAAATTTACACACTAAGTTGGGAGTTAATATGAGACAATCAGAGGGCGGTACAAATCTTACAACTAGAAATCAATATATTAGAATGCATATAGCAAAGACATTAATTCGTTTAATGAAATCTAAAAGTTTAGAAGCAATTACAATAACTTCTTTAGTTAAGGAAGCCAATGTATCACGAATGACTTTTTACAAATATTATACTTCTAAGATAGAAGTGCTTTCAGACTATATGTATGAATTAATGAATGCTTATATGGAAGATACGAAGCAAAAAACGGATATTGGTGTATTCCGTGAACTGAAACATATTTGTCATTGCTTTACATTTTTTAAAATGTACAGCGAGGAGCTTACAGTTTTAATTGAAGCCAATATGTATGCTGTTATTATTGACGCATTAAATGATTATATGGATACTTATGTATTACCCATCTTTCCATATTCAAGGTATGAATTATATTATTATGCAGGTGCACTGTGTAATACCTACATAAAATGGATAGAATCAGGTATGAAAGAAACACCCGAAGAAATTGCCATATTAATATATAGGCATCTAGATACAGGAAAATAGATATATGTTATAAAATTAACGAATCCCTTGATAGACAAGAGATATCGTTAATTTTTTGATTAGTCTTAAAACTATTGACCTATATATAAAATTGTACTAATATTTCGTTATAAGAAATGGTGTTACAAATAGTGAAATAGTGGAGGCGTTAATATGAATCAGATTTTAGATAAATTTTCATTAGCAGGAAAAGTAGCAATTGTAACAGGAGCAACTAGAGGATTGGGTCAAGGAATCGCAGTGGGACTCGCTAGTGCTGGGGCAGATATTGTAGGCGTGGGCACAAGCAATTTAAATGAAACAAAACAAAAAGTAGAAGCATTAGGAAGAAGGTTTGTAGAGATCAAAGCGAATCTTATTTCTCAAGAAACAATTCCTCAAATTATAGAGGAGACTATTAAACAATTTGGGAAAATAGATATTTTAGTTAACAATGCAGGAATTATTAGGAGAGAGGATGCTATAGATTTTACTGAAGAAAACTGGGATGATGTAATGAATATCAATTTAAAGACAACATTCTTTTTATCACAGGCAGTGGCAAAACAATTTGTAGCACAAGGGGAAGGAGGAAAAATCATTAATATTGCTTCTATGCTTTCGTTCCAAGGCGGTATTCGTGTACCATCTTATACAGCTAGTAAAAGTGCTGTAATGGGTATTACAAAAGCTATGGCAAATGAATGGGCAGCTTATAATATCAATATTAATGCAATTGCACCAGGTTATATGGCAACAGATAATACTGCTGCTTTAAGAGGAGATAGTGAGCGTAATATAAGCATTTTAGACAGGATTCCAGCTGGACGTTGGGGGACTCCAGAAGATTTAGCAGGAGCGGCAATATTCTTAGCTTCAGAGGCAGCAAATTATGTGAATGGATTTACATTAGCCGTTGATGGTGGCTGGCTTGCAAGATAAAAAGATAACTTGGCTTGTATTGGAAAAATAATTACTATATAATCAAGCTTAGGAATATGATAGAAAATTCAGAAGCAAAGGGGCTAGAAAAATGGCTAAAGCAATATTACAGACAGTAGACCGTGCTTTACAATTATTAGAGATTGTGGCAGAACATCCTGAAGGCGTTATGGCTAAGGAATTAGAAGAATGTTTACAGCTGAATAAAGTAACGGTACATAGATTACTAGCAACTTTAGAAAATAGAGGTTTCATTGAGCGTACTGGAAATGGATATACAATAGGGATTAAAGTTGTAGAATTAAGCAGTATGAAACTTAACAATGTAGAACTTAAAACAGAAGCAACACCATATTTAAGAAAGCTTGTAAGAGAATTAGGTTTACCAGTACAAATGGCAATTTTAGAAGGTCAGGAAGCAGTATTTATTGATAAGGTAGAAAGTTTAACAAGTCTTAGAATGTATTCGCAAATTGGTAAGCGAATCCCTGTCTATTCTTCAGGAGTAGGAAAGGCACTACTTTTACAAAAAACAAATGAAGAGATATTAGATTTACTTTCCAAGATTGAATTTATACAGTTTACAAGTAAGACGTTAACTTCAGCTGAAGCTGTACTTGAAGAAATAAAAAGAGCAAGAATAACAGGATATGCAGTAGATAATGAAGAGCATGAAGAAGGAATCGTTTGTGTAGCAGCACCGATTTATGATTATAGAGGTGAAGTGATTGCAGCGATTAGTGCGGGAGGAAGAGAAGGGGTATTTATGAATGCTTCAGGTCAAGAAAGTATTCAAGTTATTAAAAATACGGCCTTAGAAATCTCCAAAAGATTAGGGTATAGAGGCTGATTTTAGAAATAAATATAGATATAGGTATAAATAGAGTATTGGGGGAATGTTAAAATGAAAAAGGATTTAATGTATAGCCTTACGGTGCTATTTATCGTTGTAAATGGATTACTGGGTGCAATGACCATAGGATTAACAGAGTTAATCAAGTATTCAGAAGATGATGCAGCTAGAGCAGTACAAGAAACTATGAATTTAGATCAAGATGTTTTAGGGGGAATAAATCTTGTAGGATGTAGTTTAAGAGAAAATAGGGGATGGATATTTGTTATATTAACAGGTATAGGAATTATTGCACTTATTACTATGATTGCTTATGATCATCAGCAAAAGAAGAAAAATAGACTATAAAAAGTGAAAGATAATATAGATATATGAAGAGGAGAGACTATGAAATTATAAGTGATTTCATAGTCTCTCCTTTTGTGTGAAGGTATTTCCAATAATGTTATAGCAAACTAATAGCATTAAGGTGAAAGAAAAAGGAAGCAATATTTTGTATAAAATATTTGAAATATTATATCTATATAGTAAAATCTAAATTATATAAACAATATATGTGTAGGGAGGTAAAAAAATGTTCTACTGTAAAGAAAGATTTAAAGGGAAAAATATACTTGTCACAGGTGGTACATCTGGAATTGGTAAAGAAACATGTATAAGAGCTGGATTAGAAGGTGGATTTGTAATTGTTTCAGGACGCAATACAGAAAGAGGAGAAAAGGTAGTTGAAGAAATTAAAGCAAATGGAGGACAAGCCTTATTTATTGAAGCAGATATGCAAAAAGAAGATGATATTTTTAATTTATTTAAGGTAATAGAAGAAAAATGTGGTCATCTTGATGTAGTCATTAATAATGCAGGCATTATGGGAAAAAGTAAGAGAATAGATCAAATGGAACAAGAAGAGTGGTCTGAAGTAATTAATACGAATTTAAATGCTGTATTTTTATGTTGTAGAGAAGCAAGTAGAAATATGATTGCAAATAAAGTAGCAGGGGCAATCGTTAATATAGCTTCTGCAGCAGGAATCACAGGTGTATTACATGCTTCTAGCTATGTAGCTTCAAAGCATGGCGTTAATGGGTTAACTAAAGCAATTGCAGCAGATTTGGCACCATTTAATATAAGATGTAATTCTGTAAATCCAGCTTCAACACAAACACCTATTTTAGAAAATGCAGTAGAAACTGTAAAAATGCAAATAGGTGCTTTAATGGCGCAAGGTAAATCATTAGAAGAAGCAAAAAAGGAAACAATCATAGGTGGCAAAACAGAAACATTACAAAAACGACCAGCAACTGCAAGTGAACAAGCTTCAACTATTTTATATTTAGCCTCAGATGAGGCTTCACACATTACAGGCTCTATTGTAGCAAGTGATGGCGGTTATACAGCCTATTAAGATTGAAATAGTAATCTAATAAATTACAAAAATAAAAGGTTATGAATGATAAAAGGGAGAGTAGAGTATGGGTAGATTTCAAGATAAAGTAATGATTGTTACAGGGGCAGCAAGAGAGATTGGGAAAGTAGTTGCTTTAAAAGCAGCAGAAGAAGGCGCAAAATTAGTACTTGCTGATGTAAATGAGGAAGTAGGAAGAGAAACATTAGAAGAGATTAAAAACATTACACAAGATGTAGAGTTTATATTTACTAACTTAGCAAATGCAGAAAACTGTAAGGCTGTAGTAAATAAGACAGTAGAAAGATTTGGTGGAGTAGATGGCGGCATATCATCTTTCTAAAAAATATATATTAAATTATAAAATGAAAAAGGCGGCAGTGTGAACTAAGAGCACATTGCCGTCTTTTAATATTAAGTTAAAGTATTAGTTTATAGCTGCTTTGCGCATTGCACTATAAATAGGTGTTGAAGCAAGTGCTAGAGCTAAAATAAGTGTAATAATTAGTTCTGGTACAAGGTATGATGCATTATAAATAAATGAATAATAAATAGGGTTCATACCTTCTGGTGCTGAATCTGCAAAGAAGATAACACCTGATATAAAGTGCATTAAACCACGGCCTAATAGAGCGATAGGAATAGCTATGCAAAGACGAAGTTGAATATTTTTGAGTGCACGAGGTGCCATGCCAGCAAGTCCTAAGCAGCCATAAGCTAAAGGATAATCAAATAAAAGTTGTGCCCAGTTAAGTACCCATGCATCTTGAATGAGTTGTAAGAAACCATAGGCAACACCAGCAATAATTCCTGGAATAGGGCCAAAAATGATAGCGTATAAAATAATAGGAAACATACTTGCTAAAGTAATTGAACCGCCATAAGGCATTTTATAAAGTCTGATATAAGATAAAACAAAGGCGATAGCAATACACATACCACCATAAACTAATTGTTTAGTATGTAAGCGTGAAGATGCCTTTTTGTAAGAAGACTTGGGTTTAAGAAGCAGTACACCTATTCCTATAAGTGAACCAACTAAAAGAACTACGATAATAAGCCAAACTAAAGGTGAAATCTCGCCTAACTTGGCAAGAATATCAGAAAAACTATTCATTTTAAAACCTCCATAAATTTAAATTTGGCTAGGAAAGTTAAGGAGATATTCTCGTTATTAAAAACATCCGCTTTCTTGCAGCAGCATTATCTGTAAGCAAGTGTGAGGGTCTGCACCATATGCACTCTCAGCTTAAAAGCTCCCCTAGCTGTTTAGTTAGATTGTTTAATGATTTATTACTAGATAAATTCAACATATTAAGTTGCCTGAATATATTTTAGAATAAATAATTAAATGTAAACTATAAAGTAAGTATAGAGTTTACTTAAATAATAGTCAAATGAAATTATAAATAAACTGCCTACTTGACAAGGCTTACTGATTTGACTATGCTTAATAATAGGAATATTATCATATAATATTTTCTGAACAATAAATGTAATTCAAGATTTTAATACAGATTAAAATGGCGATGATGAGAAATCAATATGATGTATATGTTTTTGAAAGAGAGGAAATCCACCGGGTGAAAGATTTCTAGAAACATTTCGTATTGTCCAAGCTCTAAGCACTACGTGAAATCATAAGCGTAGCGGTGTCTCACCGTTATAAGAGAACCGAGATATACAAGTTTAAGTAGGTAGGCATTTATAATATATGCCTATGAGTGGCCTTATATGTGAACGTGAAACTAAGGCATATATTGGGACTAGTAAATGTTTAAATGGCTTAAACATGTATGAATTAGGGTGGTACCGCCGATGATATATGGCCCCTATGCAGCGCAAGTTGCATAGGGGCTTTTTTGATTCTATTAAAATCTAATGATTAAGGTTTTTATTATAAGTTAAAAATATAAATATACTAAAGAAAAGGATGAACTGCGATATGTTAATGAGCAAGCTTTTAGGCGAAAGATTTAAAGAAAAACCAGGCGAAGCAACTAGTATTAGCCATATTTATTTACTAAGAGGTGGATATGTAAGACAAGTAACTAATGGTATTTATTCTTTATTACCACCAGCAAAAAGAATCACAGCTAAAATCGAAAACATTATTCGTCAAGAAATGGATAAAATCGATGGACAAGAAGTTCTCTTTCCAGTAGCACTTCCTGGAGACCTTTGGAAAGAATCAGGACGTTTCGAAGCTGTAGGTAGCGAACTTGTACGTTTCAAAGATCGTGCTGGTAAAGATATGGTTCTCGGTATGACACATGAAGAAGCTGCTGTACACTTAGCTAGAACAGAAGCTAAATCATATAATGATTACCCATTCATGATTTACCAAATCCAAACTAAATTCAGAGATGAGCCAAGAGCTAGAGGTGGTCTTATCCGTGTTCGTGAGTTCACAATGAAAGATGCTTACTCTTTCCACACATCTCAAGAAGACTTAGAACAATACTATAATCAATGCTTAGAAGCATACAACAGAATCTTTGCTAGAGCTGGGGTACCAGAAGTTGTTTGCGTTAAATCGGATACAGGCATGATGGGTGGTAAAGTAGCTCACGAATTCATGCTTCTTACAGATATCGGTGAAGATACAATTATCATTTGTGATAGCTGTGACTATCAATCAAACATGGAAGTTGCAACAGGAAAATTACCAGTAGCAACAACTGTAGAAGGTGAAATTGAAGAAGTTCACACACCAGATTGCAAAACAATTGAAGATGTGGCTAAATTCGTAGGTGTAACACCAGATCAAACATTAAAAGCATGTGTATTTGAAATGGAAGGACACAAAGAACCTCTTATCGTATTCATCAGAGGAGATCTTCAAGTAAATGAAGCTAAACTTCAAAAAGTAGTTAAAACTACTGTAACACCATTCGAAAAATACGAAGAAACACCTAACCTTTGCTTTGGATTCATGGGACCATACAATTTAGATGCACAAGGTGCTAGAGTAATCTTCGATGAATCACTTAGAAATGAGAAAAACCTTGTAGTAGGTGGAAATAAAGTTGATTACCATATCAAAGGTATTAGCATATCTAGAGACATCAAAGATGCAGAATTCTTCGATGTGGCTGAAGTATTAGAAGGTCAAGAATGTCCATGCTGCCATGGTAAACTTCAATTCAAACGTGGTGTTGAGGTAGGTAACATCTTCCAACTTGGTACAAGATACTCAGAAAGCATGGGAATGACATACATTGATAAAGATGGTAAAGCTAAAACTCCTATCATGGGATGCTATGGTATTGGTGTAGGAAGACTTCTTGCTTGTATCATTGAAGCACGTCACGATGAATGGGGTCCAATCTGGCCAATGTCAGTTGCTCCATGGCAAGTACACATCTGCGTGCTTAAGAGCAAAAAAACAGATATGGATTCAGTAGGATTCGATATTTACAACAAACTTAACGATAAATTTGAAGTTATCATGGATGATAGAAATGTAGGAGCTGGTGTACAATTTGCTGATGCCGATTTATTAGGTATTCCAGTAAGAGTTGTAGTTGGTGAGAAAAACCTTAAAGAAGGTAAAGTAGAAATCGTAACTCGTGATAAGAGCATCAAAAAACTCGTTAATATTGAAGATGTAGAAGCTGAAGTAGCAGCAATAGTTGCAGAGCTTTCTAATAGATAGTAATATATTATATTGTGAAGTATAGTAATTAGCTTTTTAATCATTAATGGCCAATGAACTATGAGAGATAATTGCGGGGCGAATACTTTAACTATAATATAGGTGAAGAAGGATTATTGTATGAGATGAGAGTATCTGATATGATAATCCTTTCTTTAATAATAGGAAGAGATATATAAAACTTGGAAAAGATGGTGGAGAGAATATGTTACTTTTTGTGATTGGGATGATTATTGGTGGTATATCATTTGCCTTTTTAGGCGAAGGATTACAACGTAATGGTGTAACTTGGTTTGAAGGATTACAGAAGAAAACAAGAGATATAAAAAATAAGAAGGCATGGGAATATGGAGTTCTTCTAGGGTTAGGAGTCATCCTTATTAGTGGTGCCACATTTATGGGATTAGGTGATTTACCACAAGGATTTTTAGTGGGAACACTTTATAGTTTAAATAATATTATCTTTGAGAGTTCATTTTTTGATAGACTAAGAAATACATTGCGTTAAGGTTAATATAAGACAAAGGAGTTGTTGCAAACTAGAAGGGTGCAACAACTCTTTTTGATTAGAGAGTAAGGTTGTTAAAAAAAGTTTCGGCAGTTGTATAGCCTTGCTCGTACAAATAATTATAAGTAGCATCCCCAGATTTAATATTGAAATCCATGGTAGAGACTTGCTCGGTATTAATTTCAATGGTACGGGAGGTTGCAGTTGGGTCATTTTTATACACGTTATATTGGAGAGAAGTAGCGCAAATAATGATGCTAGAAATGAAGTCTATAATATTATTAATAGGTTTTGGACGAGATTCGCTTTTAACAAGACTTCCAAGTGTAGCTTCGAGAGGATCTTCCTTATCAAATAAATCAATCGGATAAGTATAAAGTAAACCACCATCTGAGTAAATATGAGATGAAGTTTTAGGTGAAGCAGCAGCACCGGAAGATTGAATACATTCAAAAAAGAGTGGAATAGACATAGAAATACGTACGGCTTCGGCGACTTCCATATTCGGAGTAGTTTCATATGAAAAAGTTGAATAGGTACCTTTGGTGATATCTGTACCAATCATATAAAGCTCTTTAAAAGGCCGTTCATCCTTGTGAAGTTGAGTATCATTAAAGTCGGCAAAAGTATAAGGTGGAAGCTTAAGAAGTGGATTAAATTGATTATTAATTTGAACCTTAATCCAATTATAAAAGTAATTTGAAGAATACCAACCAAAATTTTTAAGGAAACGGTAAACACAATCAAAGTTATCAAATAGACGGTCGGTTGGATTAGCATCATGAGCAATAAGTTTATTACCATCAGAGGCATCCTTTAGAGGAATATTAGTATAATCCAATGAATCAGCCATTGCTTTAATTTCAGAAAAAGGCAAGTTAAAACTAGTTAAACAGGCTGTAATGGCACCAGCAGAAGTACCGGCAACTCGCTGAATATCTTCGATAATATGGCGCTCATATAGAGAATGTAATAAGCCTAGATAAGCTATGCCTAATACACCCCCACCTGAAAAAACTAAGTTCTTAAAAGACATAGATTTACGACCTCCATAAGTTAATTCTAATTAAGTATATTCTTCTATATATTAAATTAGAATTTTACATAGCATTGACGTAAAAATAAACCCTATGATAGTATGAAATTAGGAATTATTCAGAAAATAGGAGGAACTATGAAACAGTTATTAAGATATATTGGAATTTGGATAATAGGTGGATTATTAATAGTTGGATGTAGGCAAAATATAGGACCAGACAAGATGGCACAATGTTTATATCAATTTTATATACAAGAAGATATGACAGAAATAGAAAGCTTAAATTTAACGAGTAAGTCAGCTAAAGCTATTATAAATAGTAGTGTACAAAGCTTTGAAGAAGAATTAGAGCAGAGCTTAAAAAGAATATCAGGTAAACATAATGTAGTTATTAATAAAGCACAGATAAATAAAGCAATTATAGCAAGACGAGAGTTAGAAAAACAATTAAGTGTACAGGTAGAAGTGATTTTAACAGAAAAAAATAGTGCTAAAGTTAAGGTGGATACAACATACTTTAATGAAAGCAGTATTTATGATAAAGCAAGTACAGCATTAGAAGAAAAAATGAAAGATATAAAAGTAGAAGATGAAGATGCTTATGTGCAGCAATGTATAGATACATATCTTGATGAAATCATTAAAGCATATCAAGAAGCAGAAGTAAGTACAGACTATAAATCTATTCAAACAGAGTTTGTAAAACAAAAAGATAGTTGGCGACCAGCAGATCAACAAATGTTTATAAATCAGTTAGCAAATTTAACTTCAGGATACGATGTTGAATTGAGAGGGGAATAGATAAATGAAAACCAAGAAACTTTTATTTGTCGTAGTATTAATCATAGGAATATTAGCTATACCATTTATATCATTAGGATTTATTAAGCAAACAGATGTATACTTACAGGACTTTACTATATCAGAAGCTGGAAACGTTCTCAGCCTAAAAAAGACTCCCGAACCAACCACTGGCTCCACATCACTCAAGAAGACTAACCCCACACTTCTAATGATGTACAGGTAACCTAATCTCATCCATCTCTCACGCTGGCGAGATAGGTCTAACGATGCGCAGGCACCCTAATAAAAGTTTGAACGAAATAGAAATGTGGATAAGTACACAAAGAAATTTTATCTAACCTTCGAACGAAGTGAGGGTTAAGGAAAATTTGCTTTGTGTACTTATCCACACAACCATGCACTCAAACCTAAAAAAGGATCCTGCACATCCGTACAGAATCCCATCGAGCCTACTTAGCTGTAATATATCCTTCAGCTGTTAATAACTCTGCAATAAGTACAGCGCCACCAGCAGCTCCTCTTAATGTATTGTGAGAAAGACCTACAAATTTGTAATCATAAACTGTATCTTCTCTAAGACGTCCAACTGATACAGCCATACCACCTTCGATATTGCGATCGATATGAGTTTGTGGTCTATTATCTTCTTCAAAGTAGTGAATGAATTGTTTTGGTGCACTTGGAAGATTTAATGCTTGTGGTTTACCACTGTAGTTTTTCCAAGCTTCAAGAATTTGTTCTTTAGTTGGTTTCTTTTTGAATGAAACGAATACTGTAGCGAGGTGACCATCTAATACAGGCACACGGATACATTGTGTTGTAATAACTGGGCCAGCTGCTTTAACGATTTGGCCATCTTCAACTTTACCCCAAATACGAAGAGGCTCTTGTTCACTTTTTTCTTCTTCTCCACCGATGTAAGGAATAACATTATCAATCATTTCTGGCCATTCTTTAAATGTTTTACCTGCACCAGAAATAGCTTGGTAAGTAGAAGCCACAACTGTTGTTGGTTCAAATTCTAATAATGCAGAAAGCATTGGTACATAACTTTGGATAGAACAGTTAGGTTTAACTGCGATGAAACCTCTTGTTGTACCAAGACGTTTTCTTTGCGCTTCAATAACTTCTAAGTGAGAGTCATTGATTTCTGGAATAACCATTGGTACATCTGGTGTCCATCTGTTAGCTGAGTTATTAGATACAACAGGTGTTTCAGCTTTTGCATAAGCTTCTTCAAGCGCTTTGATTTCATCTTTTTTCATATCTACTGCACAGAATACGAAGTCTACTTGTGAAGCAACTTCTTCAACTTTTGCAGCATCCATAACTACCATAGATTTCACAGCTTCAGGAATTGGAGCTTCCATTTTCCATCTACCTTCAACTGCTTTTTCATAAGTTTGACCAGCAGAACGACTACTAGCAGCAATTACTTTAACCTCGAAGAAAGGATGGTTTTCAAGTAATGTTATAAAACGTTGTCCTACCATACCAGTACCACCAACGATACCAACTTTTAATTTTTTATCCATTTCATAATCACCTCTACCTTATATATAGTATCCCATAGTTACTATATTGTACTAAGTAAAACAAAGAAAAACAATACGTATTAATATTTTTAGATGAAATAGACGAAAAAAGTATAAAAAAATATAAAAAGTTATACAATATAATAACAATTTAAATAAATGTCGGACAAGATAGAAACGTGTATAATGGTGTATGAAGTAAAATTGCTAACAAAAACTAAAATATATTATTAAATAAGCTAAATGAGGCAAATAAGGAGTAGACAATGACAGAAAAAGAATTTGAAGGATTTTTAAATGAATGTTGTAAAGAAGTACAAGACAAACAAAAAGAGCTTGTAGCAAAATATAATTTAAAAGCATACACAAAGTATATTTTTCATCAAGCAGATAAGTCACTAGAATTTACAAATGAAGCTGGTGAAACTTTAACTTTTGATATTGCATGCATTGGGTCTTGGGACTATACAGAAAAAGTATGGGTATGGGCTTGGGCTAATGAAAACCTTTCAAAAGAAATTCGTGATGAAGCTAAAGCACTTAAAAAACTTGCAGATACAACAGGTTATGAAATCTTTGAGAAAGAAGGTTTCGACTGTGAAGAAATCGTAGCAAGAGATTTAGCATACATTGGTGTACATGCCTTAAAAGGAATCGGTGTGTACCGCATTCAAGCAGAAGAAAGTTACGTATTCGTAGTTTTAAAAGCAGTAAAATAATATAAGTAGAAGCGAAAGAAGTTCCTAGCTTTAAGTTAGGAACTTCTCTTTTATAATAATAGGAAGTTTATTGAGTTTTGTGCCTAAAACGTATAAGTTTAGAAAAGTTTGTGCTAGAATACTTATAAAATAGTATTAGCCGGAAGGAAGCGTATAGTATGGATTTTAATTGGGATTTAAGACGTCTATATGAATCATTTTCAAGTGATGAGTTTCAAAATGATTTAGTAAGATTAGATAAACTAATTGTAGACTTAAATGAGATGAGCAAAGTGATGACTGAAACTCATGAAAATGAAGGCCGTAAATTAGAAGATTACATTACTTTAAGTGAAGAGTTAGCTACAACATTTGAGAAATTAGGTGTATTTGCTTCTCTTACAACAAGCGTAAATGCTAAAGATGAGGAAGGCACAAAATATGAAGCAATTGTAGATCAAAAGCTGAGTGAAACAGCAGAAGCAGAAACACGTATTAGTCACTGGATTAGTGAAATCAAAGATTTAGATAGTATTATTGCAGCTTCAGAACGATTAAAAGAATTTAACTTTTATCTTAAAGAAAAGGTTGAACAAAATAAACACTTATTAAGTGAAAAAGAAGAAGCTATGCTAGCAAGACTTAAAAACACAGGTTCAACAGCATGGACAAACTACAAAAACTTACTTATTGCGAATCACAAAGTAGATATCGAAATAGATGGCAAAATGGAATCATTACCACTTACAGTAGTTTTAAATATGGCATATGATTCAGATAAAGATTTAAGAAAACGTGCTTATGAAGCAGAGATTGCATCTTATGCCAAAATCGAAGATGGTATTGCAGCTGCACTTAATGGCATTAAAGGTGAAGTTATTACAGTGGCAGAACTTAGAGGTTATAAGTCACCACTTGATATGACTTTAGAAGATTCTCGTATGGACAGGGCAACATTAGATGCTATGCTTGAAGCAATGAAAGAAAGTATGCCTATCTTTAGAAAATATTTAAGAAGAAAAGCAGAAATGCTTGGTTATAGCAATGGTTTACCATTTTATGAAATGTATGCACCGATTGTTGAAAAAGAGATGAAATATGATTTTGAACAAGGTAAGGCTTTCGTAGAAAAGCAGTTTAGAACATTTGATGAGAGCTTAGGAGATTATGCAAGAACAGCATTTGATAATCACTGGATTGATGTATTTCCTAAAGAAGGTAAAGTTGGCGGTGCATTCTGCTGTAATATCCAAAGCATTGGTGAAAGTAGATTTTTATTAAACTATGGTGATAACTTTGGAGATACTATTACAATGGCACATGAATTAGGACATGGTTTCCATGGTGATTGCCTTAAAAATGAAAGTATCTTAAATACAAATTATCCAATGCCACTTGCAGAAACAGCATCTACTTTCTGTGAAACAATCGTTAAAAAAGCAGCTATTAAAGAAGGTTCAAGAGAAGAAGTACTTTCTATTTTAGAGACAGAAATTAGTGATGCAACACAAGTAATCGTAGATATTTATTCTCGTTACTTATTTGAAACAGCTGTATTTGAAAATAGAAAAGATAGCCCTCTTACAGTAGAAGAAATCAAAAATATTATGTTAGATGCTCAAAGAGAAGCTTATGGTGATGGATTAGATCCAGAATACTTACATCCATATATGTGGACATGGAAATCTCATTATTATTATGCCGATGCAAACTTCTATAACTTCCCATATGCCTTTGGTTTATTATTTGCAAAAGGTTTATATGCAGAGTACCTTAATAAAGGGCAAGAATTCGTACATGATTATAAGAAACTTCTTTCTGTAACTGGTAAACTTAAAATTGCTGATGTTACAAAAACAGTAGGCATTGATGTAACAACACCAGAATTCTGGAGAAAATCTTTAAGTATTGTTGCTGAAGATATTGAGGAGTTTATTAAACTTAGTCAAGAAAACTAGTAGTTTAAGGTTATTTTAAGATGAAAAGGGGAACACTTTTAACGTAGATTTTTGAATGCGAAGAGAGGCGAACCAATATGTCAAAGCATAAATCTTTAGATGCCAAGATTCAAAGCCAAATTGATAACCAAAAAGAAGCAATGAATTCTGTAAGTGGCTTTAAAAATACAATGAGTTCAGGAACAAATGGAGCTGGAGATAGCCTCCGAAATAAAAGATAAAAACTAAAAGTGTCATATAACACATCTAATTGATGAGTTATGTGGCACTTTTTCATTATTAAGAAGTTTAATGGAGTAATTTACTGATAAGATAATTTGATTTTAATTGAAATAATAGTCATAACAAAAGAAAAGTATGGTTTAAATAATTTTATCAATTGATAATTATTAGATTGATGAAGTATACATAAACATGATAATATGGAAAAAAAAGTGATATTGTTTAGGGTGTAGGAGGGTGTTATGAATAAACATCAAAGAAACAACTACAAGTAAAAATGATATGTTACAAATGATGGAAGAGATGTCAGCAGCATTAACTGCTTCTATTGAAGGTAGTAAACAAGTTGAGCAAATTGATGAGCTTACAAATAATATTTTAAGTATTACATCTCAGACAAATCTCTTAGCTTTAAATGCTTCTATTGAAGCTGCAAGAGCAGGAGAAGCAGGTAAAGGTTTTGCTGTTGTAGCAGAAGAGATTAGAGTGTTAGCTGAAAATAGTAGAGAAACAGCTAATGGGATTCAACAAATTAGCGTGTTAGTTAAAAATGCAGTAGAATCACTTAGTGGAAGTTCAGAAGAAATGCTTCAATTTATGAATCAAAAGGTTATAGCAGATTACGATAAGTTTGTAAAAAATGCAGAGCAATATAATGCAGATACAACATATTTTGATGATAAGCTTAAAGAGGCAGCAATTAGTACACAAAAACTTCAAGGAGTTGTCCAAAATGTAGCGATAGCAGTTAATGAAATTTCGAATACAATTGAAGAGAGTACAAAAGATGTACTTAATATGGTTAGTAACACAGTAGAACTAGCAAAAGCCATGGAAACAATTGATGGTGAGATGAAAGTGACTGAAGGAATTACTAATAAGCTAGATGAAGAAGTAAGTAAATTTAAATAATAAAAGTTTAAGATATAAACAAGTAATAAAAATGAGGCATTCTCTTGTAATGCCTCATTTTTATTTTAATTGATTAAAAAAATTAGTTTAAAGATTTGCAGTATGCGTCAATACTTTCAGATACAAGCTTAGCTGCAGCAACGGCATTGATAACTGTTTTGGCACCATCTACAACATCCCCACAAGCAAATACGCCTTCTTTAGTTGTATGACCTTTTTCATCTGTTACAAGAAGGCCATATTTAGTTTCGAGGGTTGGACTTGTTGAAACGATATTACTTTGAGGAACTTGGCTAACAGCAATGATAACTGAGTCGCAAGGGAAAAGTTCTTCAGAGCCTTCTACGGTTTCTAAGCTTACAGAACCATCTTCACGTGTTGCTTTGCGTGTTGTCACAAAGATAACGCCCTCATCAGTAATTTCTACTGGGCTTTTAAATAAATTGAAATTAACGCCTTCTTCTTTGGCATCATTAATTTCAACTTTAGTTGCTGTCATATCTTCTTCGCCACGGCGATAGCAGATTGTTACATTTGGACAGCCATAGTATTTGGCACTTCTAGCAGCATCCATTGCCACATTACCAGCACCAATAACACATACACGTTCACCTAATGCATAACTTGAAGGATTTTTGAGGTAATCAATGGCATAGAGTGCATGTGGTAATGTTTCACCTTTAATATTAAGTGTTCTAGGATTCCATACACCTGTTCCAATGAAGATTGCATCATAACCATCTAAGAACAATTTATCTAAAGTAATGATTGGTCCTACAATCGTATTTGTTTTGATTGTCACACCAAGTTCACGAAGTTTCTTTTCAAGGTTTGCTACAAGCGTTCTTGGAAGTCTAAACTCTGGAATACCATAAGTTAATACACCACCAATGCGATCATGAAGTTCAAACATAGTTACTTGATAACTTTTTTGCGCTAATAAAATAGCTGCTGTAATACCAGCTGGGCCTGAACCAACGATAGCAATTTTGTGATGATTATTAGGTGCTTTTTGAAGTACTAAATCTTCAAGATATTTTTCAGAAATAAAGCGTTCAATGTCACAAAAGCTTATAGGTTCACCTTTGATTCCTTTAATACAAAAGCCTTTACATTGATCTTCATGAGGACAGACAATTGCACAAATAGCAGAAAGTGGATTGTTCTCAAATAACATTTTACCTGCTTCCTGAAGTTTATTTTCTTGGAAAAGAGTAATAACTTCAGGAATAGGTGTTGCAATAGGACAGTGTTGTTTACATCTTGGATTTTTACACTTTAAGCAGCGATCTGCTTCGTTTAATAAATATTCCATAGTTAACCTCCAGTAGTCAATAATATAGTTAATGTCTCACATACATATATGAGTTAGTAATACTCATTATAGGGGATATAGATGGGTATCTCAACAATTAATAACTAAATATACAATATATGGTAAATAAAAGAATGAAATTAAATGATTAATTAATGAGATGAATAAGTGGATATAGTAAAATAAATAGAGTACAACGAGAGAAAGAGGAAGAGAGATGGATACGGATAGAATCGTAACGAATTTAGAATATCGCATTATAGACCGAGAAGGAGATAAAGATTATTTCATTGAAACGGATATGTACACAGTCAATATGGAGTTAAACATAAAAGATATGTCACGTTTTCAATTTCCTTTATCTAGAGCAATCTTAGTTAGAACAACACCACATAGTGAGTGGATTACTATTCATGTACTACGAGATGTGGATTTATTTTCAAGCTTTGTAAATTTCGAGGTGAATTTAACTGGTAAGAAATTATGTATTATGAAGGAAGAAGGGTATATTAGATATACAAAAGGTTCCAAATACGTTATAATGAAGTGAAATAAAAGGGGAAAAGCTGCTTATACTAATAACAGCTTTTTCTTTTTGCCTAAATACTAGAACGTATAACATTATAGAAGTAAGGAGAAAAAATGAATAAGTTATTGATTAAAAAGAATGAATTTATACAAATCCTTTTAGGAGTAACATTATTGGCATTAGGGATTAACTGGTTTACTTCACCACTTGGACTTGTAACTGGTGGAATCTCAGGGATTACAATTATCGTTAAGACATTATCTATTAAATACTTAGGCTTTGAAATCCCATTATGGATTACAAACTTTGCACTTAACTTACCTTTATTCGTAGTAAGCATTAAACAACGTGGTTTTGAATTTGCTAAGAAATCATTGTGGTCAGTAGTATTATTAAGCTGTGCACTATGGTATACAGACTTCCTTCCAAACATTTTCGATGTAAAGGGTGATTTACTTTTAGGTGGAGTGTTTGGCGCTATCTTTATCGGACTTGGTGTAGGAATTGTACTTCGCAGCGGCGCTACAACAGGTGGAACAGATATGTTTGCGGCAATTATCCGTTTCATTAATCCTAAGTTCCCAATTGCAAAAGTTATGCTTGGTATTGATAGTTTAATTATTTTAGCTGGTCTTATGGTATTTGGTTCTAACAAGGCCATGTACGCAATTATTTCTGTATATATTACATCTAAGATTATTACCAATGTACTTGAAGGTGTAAATTACGCAAAAGCAGTATTCATTATGTCAGATAAAAATGATATTATTGCCCAAGAAATAATGCAAAAAATCCCTAGAGGGGTAACAGGTATTAAAGCAACTGGTAAATATACAGGAAATGATAAAGAAATGTTATTTGTAGTTGTATCACAAAAAGAGATTACAAGATTAAGAGATCTTATTAGAGCTGTTGATGAACAAGCCTTTGTTACAATCGCTGATGTACGCGAAGTATTAGGCGAAGGTTTCATAGAAGACTATACAGCAGCGTTATAATAAGTTATTTAAAAATATAAGCATAAAAAAGTTGTTGCAAAGATTATTGTAACAACTTTTTTTTATGTAAGTAATTGTCATTTTTTGTAAAAATGGTATAATTTTGCTGTAATAAAAAATAGAGGAGTAGGTAATGAAAAGAAAAATATCAACTACATTAGTCATACTAATAATGTGTATGACACTTGCTATAACTTTAATAGTTAGCGCAACGAATATCTTGGTATTACAACATCAAGCCTATAAGGATAAGGAACAGTATCTAGAAACTTATGCACAAAAAATGGCTGGTGAAATTAATAACAGTTATTCTACATATGAGGCGATTACAGCTACTATGGCACAATATTTAGAAAGTATTTATGATCCTAATATGCTTGGTAATCGTGAATATAACTTAGAGTTAATACAAAAGTTAAATCCATTTGTATTATCTGTTCATGATAAACATAAAGAATTACTTAGTGTACTTATTGCATTAAATACAAATTATACAGGGGATGTATATATTTCATGGAGTAGTGGTGGGGAACTTAAAGGATATGCTACACCTGAAAATGAAGCAAGTACACAAGTCATGGTAACAGACTTAAATAATACAGTAGCAAGTGGGATATCATCATGGAGTGCACCTTATTATGATGATGTAATTAATGCAACTTGTATGACATATCTTGTACCAGTAATCATTGATGGTGTTCAGGTAGGGATTGCAGGGATTGATATCAACTATGATGAGTTTGTTAAACCAATTCAAGATGAGGTTATTTTTGAAACGGGTAGAGCCTTCCTTGTAAATTCAAACAAGGAATTTATCGCACACCCAGAGTACACAGCTGAACAAACATTAACAGATGTAGGATATAATGAATTATCAGAAGCAATTGATAGAGGTGATGACTCAATTGTTATAACAACAATTAATGGTCAAGATTATTACATGGGATATGGCGTATTATCAAATGGTTATAACTTATGTATTATGGTACCTATGAAAGAAGTAGACAGAGAAGTACAATTAGCCACTAAGGAATTAGTTCGTACTTTACAAATATTATTTGTAGTAATGCTTATTTTATCAGGTGTTATTGGCTATGTAAGCAGTAAACGTATTTCGAATCCAATAAGTAAGGCTTCAGAAGACTTAATGTTAATGAGCAATAATGATTGGACAGGTAAATCTCATGAAAGATTTAAAGGGTATAAAAATGAGATTGGTGTACTAACAAATTCAATTAGCTCAGTTCAAGAGAAAGTAAGTGAAACAATTAGTACTGTTGCAAGTGGTAGTGATGAAGTAAATAAGAGTGCAAATGGGTTAACTAATGCTATTAATGTATTAGAGGAGAAAGTTAATAGTATTAGTAGTGCAGCAAATGATTTATCACACAACATGGTAAAAACACAGCAAACAACTGAGGCATTAAATAGTATTGCCAGTAATATAACAAGTCAAGTAAGTGAAATGAGAAAGATTAATGAATCAGGAATTACAACAGTTTCTAGTATTAATCAAAGAGTTAATGAACTTCACTTACAAACAGAATCTGAAAGTCAAAAGGCTAGAAAGAATGCTGAACTAGTAGAAGCAAAACTAAAAGAAACGATTGAACAAGCTCGTAAAGTTAAACAGATTAATGATTTAACAGAAGCTATTTTAGAAATCTCTAACCAAACTAATTTATTAGCATTAAATGCGTCTATTGAGGCAGCTCGTGCAGGGGAAGCTGGAAAAGGATTTGCAGTAGTAGCTTCAGAGATTGGACATTTAGCAACTAACTGTGAAGAAACAGCTAGATTAATTCAAAACCTTACAATAGGTGTTGTAACATCTGTTGAGCATTTATGTGATACAGCAAATGAAGCAATGGATTACATGAATGACAACTTAAAAGTAGCTTATGGAAAAATTATTGATATTAGTGAGCAATATGGTTCAGATACGAACTGTATGGGCAAAGTTTTCGATGAGGTACTTAAGATATCAGAAGGAATCTTAGATGAAATTGCTAAGGTTAATAGATCTTCAGAGGAATTAAAATTAGTAACTCTTGAAGGAACAGAAGGCACAACTCAAGTAGTCAATAATATCGAAGATATTATTGATACAGCTGAAGGTGTTAAAGAAGAAATCCAAATACTTTCAGGTATTTCAGAGAACCTAAACAATAAAGTAAAAGAGTTTATTATCTAAAACAAGGAACTATTATTCATTTTATATGGATAATAGTTCTTTTTTTGTTGAAAAAATAAATAATATCTTAAAATTGATTAGATTGTACTATGAAAATGACGATGCATATAATGCAGTACATATTATATAAAGAAAGGGACAAAGATGGTAATCAGGGGAAATGGAGAAAAAAAACTAATTAGTGGGTTTATTGTAGTTATTGCATTAGCAAGTATTTGGTCGGGCCATTGTATGAGAGTATTAAGTATATTAGGGGTATGGATTATATTTTATTTTACCTGTATATGGATTAGAGAAATTCAGATTACAGATTGTCAGATTATCATTAAAAGGTTTATGAGACAAGTAACGATTAATAAGGGACAGATTAATGGTGTAGAATTTAAGAAACATACAATTATTATATACAATGGTCGCTATTCAGGTTTAAATTTTTCAAAGTATCAGATTCAAAAAGAAGATTTACCTAAACTTATGGAATATCTATCAAGGTATACATATTCTAAATAAGGTACTACAGTTATAAATGAGAAGGTAATGGCATAATTTATAAAAATAAAACATAAAAGGTGAGTTTTGTTCGTAAGCATATGAGTGAAACACACCTTTTTTATTACTTTGTGCTACAATAAAGATAGAATGAGTCAGTAAGGAAGGAATGAATATGGAACCAAAACACATAGTGAGTCAGAAGAATAAGGTGAAGGTTAAAAAACCTAAACAGTATAAGGTTGTAATGCATAATGATGACTATACAACAATGGAATTTGTCATAGAGGTGTTAACACAAATTTTTAATAAGAAACTAGAAGAGGCCAATAAAATCATGCTAGAAGTGCATCAAAAGGGTAGCGGAATAGCGGGTATTTATTCTTATGACATTGCCATGACTAAAGCAGGGACAGCAATGGCTTGGGCAAAAGAAGAAGGTTTCCCATTTAAACTTAGTGTAGAAGAGGTGTAAATATGTATATATCAGCATTAGTAGGCAAGATTATTGCAGAAGCTAACCAGTTAGCAGCTAAATTAGGTCACGAATATATTACACCAGAACATATTATTTTAGTGATGTGCGGGCAAAAGATTTTCAAAGAAGCATTTGAAAGCTGTGGTGGCGATATTAATGTTTTACGAAGCAATATAGCGGCTTATTTAGATGAAACAATGGAAAAAGTAGAGGGCGTAGAACCTATTGAAAGTTTTAGTGTCCAACAAACACTTTTAAGGGCTTCAGAACAAGTCATTAATAGTGGTAAAAATCAAATTGAAGTAGATCATTTAGTAGCAGGCATTATGGATTTACCAGAGAACTATGGTGTGTACTATATATTAGAACAAGGCGTAACGAAACGCAATTTATTATTTGAATTATGCCATTTAGAAGACGAAGAAAAAGGACATAGCTTAATCAAAACAAGTAAAGGTGAATTAACTAAATCTACAGCGGCGCAGTATGCTGAAGAAGAAGCGCTTCAAGATGAGGAAGAAGAGGAAGGTATTCCTTCAGGTTTTGAGCAGTATCTTACAAACTTAAATGAAGAAGCGGAAAAAGCAGATGAACCACTTGTAGGAAGAGAAGATTTAATCATTCGAACTATTCAGGTGCTTTGCAGAAAACAAAAAAATAATCCAATTCATGTAGGTGAACCTGGCGTTGGTAAAACTAAGCTCACATTAGGTCTTGCGAAATACATTAATGAAGGTAAGGTACCTGATTTATTAAAAGGGGCACAAATTTATGCTTTAGATTTAGGAAGTGTACTGGCGGGAACACAATATCGTGGTGATTTTGAAAAACGTCTTAAGAAAATATTAGATAGCCTTAAGAAATTAGATAAGCCTATTGTGTATATTGATGAGATTCATAACATAGTAGGTGCAGGAGCTTTAGGCGGTGGTTCTTTAGATGCCTCAAATCTTCTCAAGCCTTATTTAACAGATGGACATATTAAGTTTATAGGTGCCACAACTTATGAGGAGTACAAGAAATACTTTGAAAAGGATAAAGGTTTAGTAAGACGTTTCCAAACAGTAGAGGTCAAAGAACCAACAGTAGAAGAGACAATACAGATTTTACAAGGACTTAAGCCACATTATGAAAAATATCATGGCGTAACTTATACAGATGAAGCTATTAAAGGTGCAGTAGAATTAAGTCAGCAATATATCAATGATAGATTCTTACCAGATAAAGCGATTGACCTTATTGATGAGACAGGAGCTTGTAATACGGTTAAAGGTAAAAAAGGTAAGAAGAAAGTTATTGATTTAGATATGATTCAAGAGACGCTTTCTAAGATTTGCCATATTCCTAAGCAAACAGTAGAGAAGAAAGAAGTGACAGCCCTTAAACAACTTGAAGGTGTTCTTGAAGGACAAATTTTTGGGCAAGATCAGGCGATTAAACAAATCGTTAAATCTATTAAACTATCTAGAGCAGGACTTAGTGATGGTAATAAGCCAGTAGCAAACTTCTTATTTGTAGGGCCTACTGGTGTAGGTAAAACAGAAATTGCAAAATGCTTAGCAAAAGAGCTTGGCGTGAAGCTTATTCGTTTTGATATGAGTGAATATACAGAGAAACATACAGCCTCTAAACTCATTGGTTCACCACCAGGATATGTAGGATATGAAGAAGGCGGTTTATTAACAGATGCCATTCGCAAGACACCTTACTGTGTGCTTTTATTAGATGAAATCGAAAAGGCACATCAAGATATCTTCAATATCTTATTACAAGTTATGGACTATGCCACACTTACAGATAACCAAGGCAGAAAAGCCGACTTTAGAAATGTTATTTTGATTATGACGTCTAATGCGGGTGCTTCTAAAATTGGTAAAAAGCTTGTAGGTTTCGGTGAAAGAAGTATTACAGGAGAGGCTATTCAGGATGAAGTGAAGAAGGTATTTACGCCAGAGTTTAGAAATAGATTAAGCAGTATTGTTGTATTTAATCACATTGATTCAGCTATGGCAGACCTTATTGCTAAGAAAGAGTTAAATAAATTTAAGGAAATCCTTAAAGAGAAAAATATTATGCTTACATTTGATAAGAAGTGTATCACATACATTGCTGAAAAAGGTATCTCAACAGAATTTGGAGCAAGGGAAATTGCAAGGCTTATTGAAGATGAGCTTAAACCACTTTTAGTAGATGAAATCTTATTTGGTAAGCTTGTGGATGGCGGAAGTTGTAAAGTGACAGTAGTAGATAAGACATTTAAGTTAACCTTTAAAGAAAGAACAAAATAAAAACTTAAACTTATACAGAAAGAGGAAGCAAAATGAACTATATTGAAGCGATTAAGGCGTATGAACCTATTAATGAGCAAGAAGTAGCAGAAAAACGAGTAATCTTAAAGTATATTGAAGACTACTCACATAACATACTTCTTAGAGAAAATGAAATGGGGCATATGACAAGCTCTGGTTTTATCTTAAATAAATCATTAGATAAAACGCTTATGGTACATCATAATATTTATAAGACATGGGCATGGACAGGTGGTCATGCTGATGGAGATGATGATTTACTTTATGTTGCAATGAAAGAAGCTAAAGAGGAAACAGGCGTTAAAAATATTGAGCCACTTATGCCAGAGATTGCAAGTATAGATATCTTACCTGTATGGGGACACATGAAAAAAGGCGCTTATGTACCAACGCATATGCATCTTTCAGCAGCTTATATTCTAATCGCTGATGAAGAAGAGGAACTTCATATCAATGAAGCAGAAAATAGTGGTGTAAGATGGATTCCTGTAGATGAAATCGAAAAATACAGCAATGAACCACAAATTATAGAGGTTTATAAAAAGCTTATTAAGAAAGCACGTGATTACGTAGCAAATAAATAAGCAGATTGAAATAGAAATAAAAATCACCTATAGATTAGTAGAAGATAACCCTAATTTATAGGTGATTTTTTATGTACAGATAATGTACAAAGGTATATAATGACAGAAAATATAAGGGGGAAAACAGATGAATTATAAAATACGAGAGATGAAAAGAGAAGATTGGGATAGAGTAAGAGCGATTTATTTACAAGGCATTGCAACTAAGAAGGCAACCTTTCAAACTGAAGCACCAGAATATGAAGTTTGGGATCAAGGCCACTTAAAAGAATGTAGATTCGTTGCTGTGAATGAAGAAGATAGAGTTATGGGATGGATTGCATTAAGTCCAACAAGTAGCAGATATGTTTATAGAGGTGTTGTGGAAGTAAGTATCTATGTGGCAGAAGAAGCAAGGGGGAATCAAATAGGCTACTTACTGATGATGAAGACTATTGAAGAAACAGAGAGATTAGATATATGGACATTGTATTCTGCTATTTTTGCAGTTAATGAGGCTAGTTTAGCGCTACATAAAAAATGTGGATTTCGAGTAATCGGAACGAGAGAACGTATAGCACAAGATGTAGATGGCATCTGGAGAGATACAGTAATCATGGAACGTAGAAGTAAAATCGCAGGACAATAAAAAGAAGGAGTTACGCACTAGTATAAATGTGTAACTCCTTTCTTGTGTTTTATTAGTCTAAGCCGTTAATTTTTACGGCTGCCATCTTTATTAAAGGTACGATGCAAAGCACGTTCCGTAGGAATGATTGTGCCCACAAGTAAAATTACTTGGACAGTGCAAATGATACCGCCATAATCAATGTTATTATCTAATTTTAAACCTAGAACCATTATGAGAGGTGTTAAGATTAATAAAATTAATCCAAGTATAAACCAAAGCTTCCCACAATATTGATGCGCAAAGCGCCAAGTATCTTGATTTTTCATTGAGAGTTTTGTACGATATCCTACAATATGATTAATCTTTTCAGGTTTTCCTTTAAGAAAGTACCATCCAAATCCAGTCATTATAACTGGAATAATTAAATTCATCACTAACATGAAGATCCAAAATCCCATATTAAATCCCCCTATAATATAAAATCTTTTGTAGCATAGTTTTAATAAGTTTAGAAGCCGCGTTCCCCACTACCACCAAAGGTACCGCCACCACTAGAAGTATGGGTAGAGCTTCCACCACCGCCAGAGTGATGATTATCATCTTGCCTGATGCGTACTTTAGTTGTGTGGCTATGCATAAATTTATCTTGTTTATCTGTGTAATTAACTGAGCTACGGTCTGGAGCAGTAACTGGTTGTGTAAACTTAGGATGTGTATAACTATGGCAAATGCTGAAATAAGTAATGAGTGAAACAATAAATGCAATAGCTACTGCAATACCACCGCGCATTAAATAATCTGACATATTAAGAGGCGCTCTAGGTAGTGAAGTCTGCTGTGAAGAATTAGCCTCAGGTACAGGAGCTGCAAGAACTGCTGACACATATTTTAAGAAGATATTACCCGTTTGATAATAGTTGCCTTCTTTTAAATCACCATAAAGTTTATCAATAATAAGCTCACAACGTTCATCTGTAAAATATGAAAAGGTAGTCACACCTGATGTGGCAATTTTGACATTACGATTATCCATATCAATGATAAAGAGTACCGCATTTGTATCAGTTGTACCATAGCCTAAGTCAAAGAGAAAATCATCAGCAAATGCTGTAGTTGTTTTACCTTGGGCATCATCTGTGGTTAAAATGAAGGCATCTACATTATAAGCCCCACGAATCTCATTTATTTTAGTTTGAAGACTTTGTACCTCTTCATCAGTAAACAAAGCAGCATAATCATAAACGCCTTGATTTGGTAAAGCTGCTTTAAGAGGAACTGGTATAAGCATCAAAACACACAATAGTAAACTCATTAATCCCATTAAAGGACGACTTAAAGTACATTTTAAATTTCTCATATAAATAACCCCCCTATGAAACAAACAATAAATGTAATGAAGAAGATTAGTATAGAGAAACGAAGTACCTTGCTTTTATCTAATGGTAAACGGCCATATAATTTACCTGTTTGACCATTCATAGCAAACATATAAGTTTCACCCTTATAAAGATAAGTTAGCATCCATATAGGCATTAAAGTGTAGTGGAAACGTGATTTATGAATTTGTGTATGTGCATTTTTAACGCTTACGGTAGAATAGCCTTGAATGGATTCACGTAGAGTAACAGTAACAGCTTTTTCAACACGACTTTTAATCTCAGGAAAAACATCATCCTTAGTAACATCATACTTTTCAGCTAGGAAGCCTGAAAGGTAAGTAGATGAATAAGGTGTAAGATCATCAAAGTTGAAAGGCCCTATACTATCCATAACCTGATCGTCAGCTTTACTTGAAGCATCATGGGCAATATTATAGAAATCCATATTAGCTTCACGATAAACGGCATAAATATCTGTTTTAGTATATTGATAGTCCCCACTAATCCAAGTAGAAATATTACGTGCTTCTGCATTTAAGCTGCCTGAAGTGTCACAGTCTACAAGCCAATAAGGAATATAGAGCCCAGCCATCTTTTCAAGTTGAGAAGGTGAAGAGAAGTCACTAGGTAAGAACTTTTTCCTTTTACACCAACTTCTAAAATCATCTTCTGCACGCTGACGGCTGAGTTTAAATGGAATAACTTTAGATGGTCTAAATTCACCTTCTAGTTGCTTAGAAAATACAACCGGGTTATGACAATAACAGCAAATCATAGCTGATGTGGTGTGGTCTGTAATAATTTCAGCACCACAACTAGGGCAAGTATAAAGTAAAGATGTTGCTTCTGCTTCAGATGTTTCTGTATAATCTCCACCATCTGGGGTGACAGTTTTAGCATCTTCAGAATGAACGGTCTGACTATTGGCAGCTTGAAGTTCTGCTTCTGTAAAGGTACTGTCACAGAAATCACATTTAGATTTTTGTGTCTCAGGATCAAAGCTTAAATGCCCACCACAGTTAGGACACTTATAAGTAATAACTGACAAATGATATCCCTCCTTTTAATAACCTATATATAAGAAAATTAGCTTATTTATAAGTTTATGAAATAAGCTAAAAAATAGGCATGTTTTATTAAAAAAGTATAACATACAAGTTTTTAATTGTTAATAAGTGGTAAGAAAATTTTGTATCCTCTAAAAAATAATGGGTTATTACAAAATACTTGTGGGAGTAGTAGCAGAGTCTAGCCATATTAAATAGCTATAGCCAAAACAGAGACTCTATTACTACTCCCACTTTGTATAAATAGATGAAGATAAACAAAAATAGTTGAGGTTATGGTGTGGATGAAGCTGACGTTTTTGAATTTGTTGAATGAGTAGATTTAGCAGGAACCGTTTTAGTCGGAAAGTAGAAAGTATTTAGAAGTTCACTAGAGGTAATAGTGGTACAAGCTTTGAAACTTTTGGAGCCACGAGGCAGTTTGAATTTAGGAATCTGGAAGTGACGGAGTTCTTTAAGTAAACTGCGAAAGTTACAGTGGGTAGACGGCCAAGTGGAGACAAAGGTTGGCTCTAAATAGAAGCTAGTATCTTTAGCTAAACCAGCATAAGTGTAGCCGGCACGGATTGTAGTGGAAGCAAGAGGCGCAAAGAAGAAAGCATTAAAACAAAACATTGCATTGTTAGTGTTATCAGTAAGACGGGTAATAAAGTTACTTACAATTGATAAATCAGTTGTAATGAGCTTATTTTGCCTGCAAAAAGAAATTGAAGAACTATCTGAAAGATTGGTGGCATTCATATTGGCCTCGGATTTACCATTAGAGCAGCCTTCAGTATTTCCTTTAGCTTGAGATTGAGAAGTACCTTGATTGGAACCAATGGCTTCATTAAAGGTGGCACTCATATTAACAACACGGGTACTATTGCCTAGAGGAACAGTAGTTGAAGGTGAAATATTTGTATAGTTAGCGGCACTAGAACCAGTGGAAGAAGAATTTGTATTCGTACACGAGTTACTTGAAGAAGAAGATTGAGTGGCTGTTAGGGTGCAAGATTTATTATGAGCCACTATATTGCCACAACTGAAATTAGACTGCTGGAATTGAGACAATGAATCGAAAAGATCTAAAAAAGTATTCAAGTTGTTTTTATTTTCGTTACAATCCGTTGGCGAAGCTAGGAAGAGTGCCACGTAGTTTTCAGAAGGAAAAAGAGAGGAGAATTTTTGTAAGGTAGAGTCTGCATCAGCGTTAGTATTATCAGGAATCACGATGGTAGATGTAATAGAAGAAATATGTTCTAAGCAAAATAAATTATTTAATAAGGTCTTTGATTCTTCAGCGTTATAAGCCGTTATTTTGCTATTAAGAAATGTAGAGGCAAACCCCTGTGCGAAGATTTCACAAGAAGTGGTATTGGGTGGATCTATACTTAAACCTAAGTAGAAGTTAAGTGTGCTTTTATGACGCTCTAGAATAATACCGATAGTAGTATTAAGGGAAGCAAGAGCGTTAAAAACATAAGTAAAATATTGAGAGGTAGTTGAAGTAGTAAAATGATTGATTTTAAAAAGTAGAATTTGGTTTTGAAACTTTTTAGTGGTACAGAGAGTGGCACGCTCTAGGTTGTTTAAGTAATCTTTTTGAATACATTCATTGCATTGATGTAAGGTCGAAGAAAATTGCTGTTCAAGAGGATGCTTAAGCACTAAAATCAGTCCTTTAGATTGATCCGCTAATATAGTATATGCATATTTCCATAAATTGTAACACCGTAACAATAATATGAGATTTGGGTAAAAAATAAAAATATTATAAAATATTATAAAAAATATTGACATTAATTTTTCTAGAATATATACTACTAATCATATTAAAAAACTTGGTAATAAAAAGATTCTTATTTAGAGAGGCAAAGGGACTGGCCCAATGAAGCCCAGCAACCTGAATAATGTATACATTATTTAAGGTGCTAATTCCAGCAAGCTCTGTAGTGAGCTTGAGAGATAAGAAAGCATAGTTTAAGACTACTTTCTTATCTTAGGAAAGTAGCTTTTTTGATACAAATAGAAATTTCTTTTAAAGTACCAGGTACATAAGGAGGAAAAATAAGATGTTAGAGTTAAGTCATAGATTAGATGGATTTCAAGAATCAACAATTAGAAAGATGACACGTATTTCAAATCAATATGGTGCTATTAATCTATCACAAGGCTTCCCTGATTTTGACCCACCTAAAGAGATACTTGAAGAATTACAACGTGCAGCAATTGAAGGACCACATCAATATGCAGTTACTTGGGGAGCACAAGACTTCAGAGAAGCTTTAGCGGAAAAACAAGAACATTTTATGGGAATTAAAATAGATCCTAATGAAAATATAGTTGTTACTTGTGGTAGTACAGAAGCCATGATGACAGCTATGATGTCTATTTGTGAAGTAGGAGATAAGGTGGCTATTTTCTCACCATTTTATGAGAACTATGCAGCAGATACTATTCTTTGTGGGGCGCAGCCTATTTACATTCCATTAAAACCACCTGCTTTTGATTTTGATAGAGAAGCATTAGAAGCAGCTTTTAAAGCGGGTGCAAAGGCATTGGTACTTTGTAACCCTTCTAATCCTATAGGTAAAGTTTTTACGAAAGAAGAACTTTTAGATATTGCAAAAATCGTTGAAAAATACGATGCTTACGTCATTACAGATGAAGTATATGAGCACATTGTTTATGCACCATATAAACATACGTATTTTGCATCATTACCAGGAATGTTTGAACGTACTATCTCATGCAGTTCACTTTCAAAAACATATTCTATTACAGGATGGCGACTAGGCTATGTTATTGCACCTAAAGAAATCATTAATCAATGTAAGAAGGTACATGATTTCTTAACAGTAGGCGCAGCAGCACCACTTCAAAGAGCAGCTATTGTAGGACTTAAATTTGGTGATGATTACTATGAGAAATTAACTAAGATTTACACTGAAAAAAGAGAGTTATTTTTAAAAGGATTAGATCAAATTGGACTTCGTTACTTTAAACCAGAAGGAGCTTATTATGTCATGGTAGATATTAGTCAGTTTGGAGTGGCTTCTGATAATGAGTTTGCAGAAAAACTTATAAAAGAAGTAGGCGTAGCAGGGGTTCCAGGCTCTAGTTTCTTTAGAGAAGATGTTAATCAATATATTCGTTTCCACTATGCTAAGAAAGCAGAAACCTTAGAAAAGGCATTGGAGAAATTAAAACAGATTAGAAATCACTTTTAAAATAAAGTATTACTGATACATAAAATAGGATAATTAAATAATTATAAGGCAAAGACATTACGCTTAAGTAAAGCATAATGTCTTTATTTTTTTGAAAAATAAATTAAATATTATAAAAA
>CALGWE010000170.1:0-4345 GCA_937935915.1 uncultured Clostridia bacterium | reverse complement strand
CCCTTCTTGCAAATCAAAGTTTAAGTGCTGAAGCCATGTATGCCTTTGTAGAACGTAGTAATAAATTACTTGGTATGATTATTTAACTTCAAAAAATAAAGGAATGCTTTAAAGCATTCCTTTATTTTTTTATTGCATCTATATCATTACCTTTTCTTAACACATACTCGAACCGATCGCTAACATGTCACCTATAGTTTGGAAAATACCTCCTGTAATATCTAAAGTATCTTTGTCTAGTACTTCTATTAATAGTAAAGCAATAACTGTTGAAAATATAATTGCACCTTGTGGAGAAGCAAAGAAACCACCACATGAATTAAATCCACAATTATTCATAAAATCACCTATTTTCTTAAGCTATTTTATCATATGCTTTTATAACTTGTTGTGTGCTAGACCTATATGTTAAATGTATCATAGGACATCTTTCCCTTGAATAATATAAGATTGAATACTTATGCTTTTAAGGAGTGAGAAAATGGGACTTTTACAAGTTGGTTCTAAAATACCTTCTTTTACAGCTTCTAGTACACAAGGTCTCATTAACCTAGATAGTTATAAAGGTAAATGGGTACTCTTAGTTTGCAATCCTACAGACTTTAATACTGCGCGCAAAAATGAAATTATTACTTTATTAAAACATGCACCTACCTTAAAAAATCTGTCTCTAGAAGTTTTACCAATTTCCATGGATCAAGCTGCAGGGCACCTTGGCTGGTTCTACTCTACAGTCAATCTCGGTGGTCACAATATGCCATTTCCAATTGTAGATGATAGAGATGGTAAAATAGGTAGACTAATCGGTATCCCAATGGCACCTATGCGTCAGGCGAATACTGAAGTCTTACTTATCTCCCCAGAACAGACTTTAGTGCAACAGTTTTCTGTTCCAGTACTTAACAATGTCAATCTTCAAAATATCGTCAGCACATTTGAAGGCATTAAAAATAGTTATCGACCAGAAATTCAAAGTCTCGCAAATGCACCTTCTGGCACAAATCCACTTTGTGAAGTACAGCCTATTGTAGGCGAATATGTACTTGGTAATCCTAGTAATGTAGATGCGAATTTACTTGACTTTGCCATTTATGCCTTTGCACTTATTAATCCAGATGGTACATTTACAGTTTATTCTACCCGTTACCTTGAAGAACTGGTTAATTTAAAATCTGAAAATCCTAACATCAAAATTGTCATGGCTATTGGTGGCTGGGGTGCCGATGGTTTCTCTGATGCTGCACTGACACCTACTTCCCGTTATGCTTTTGCTAGAGAGGCTCAGCGCTGGGTAAATCAATATGGTCTTGATGGTATTGATATTGACTGGGAATATCCAGGTTCTAGTGCTTCAGGTATTAAATCTAGAAGGCAAGATAGAGAAAATTTCACCTTATTACTTACAGCACTTCGAGATGTTTTAGGTCCAGATGCATGGATTAGTGTGGCTGGTACAGGTGAAAATGCTTATATTAACAATGTAGAAATTGCCAATATCGCGCCTATTATTAATTATTTCAATTTAATGGCTTATGACTTTACAGCTGGTGAAACTGGTGTAAATGCAGGCAGGCATCAATCTAACCTCTATCCTTCTAGTTTATCTCTTAGTAATACAAGCGTTGATACACAAGTTCAAAACCTTATTGCCGCTGGTATGCCTTCCTATAAAATCTTAATGGGTATCCCATTTTATGGCCGTTTTGGTGCCACTGAAACAAAGACCTATGATGACTTACGTAGGAACTTCATTAATAAAAATGGTTATCAAGTTAGATGGGATGATACAGCTAAAGCACCTTATCTCGTAGATTCCAGAGGTAACTTTGCTTATTCATATGACAACTTACTTTCTATTTATTATAAAGGTATTTATGTTATTGAAAACTGCTTAGGTGGTATGTTTGCTTGGCAAAGTAGTATGGATCGTGCCAATATCCTAACCAATGCTATGTCTCAAGCTATTCGTAATCCTTCTTCACTTGAACAAATCATTGCAGAAACTTATGGCTACCAAATAGGTCAAAATAATTTATAAACGCAAATAAAAAACCTGCTAATAAGCACTTCAAAGTCTTATTTGCAGGTTTTTTATTGCTTAAACTTTTAGCAGTTAATCCATTCATTAATATTATATAAATAAATCACTTTCTCTTTTACAGGGATTCCTGTAATTTGATATAATGCTTCTTCATATAAATCAAGTTGTTTCGTATAACGAGCTTTAATTTGTCTCATACTCTCCTGTGGATTATGCGGATCTACATAGTCGGTTTTATAGTCAATAATAACAAGGCCATCTTCCTCTACAAAGAAAGTATCCACAATCCCTTGAATTAATAACTCCTCATTTTCTGGATAATCTTCCGATACTTCATTGGCATGAGCTAAATAAATGAATTGCTTTTCTTTCCACACATGTTTGGCATTTCGCATACGCTGGGCCATTTCTGAATTAGCCATTTGCTCTAGACGTTTAATGGAAACCACATCTAAAACTTCTTCTTGAATCTGCTTTTCACCAATGAGTCTAATGAGTTCCTCGCGAATGGCTTCATAAGTATTAAAGTGTAAGAAATCTAAATGCTCAAAAATGCTATGAATCAGTGTCCCACGTTTAGCACCTGCAATCTTCTCTTCACTTTTAATGAAACTTGGCACTGGCATTTCATCTGCCACCTTAAGGGGCTGAATCATTAATTCTTCCACATGGCCTGCTTCATTAATAAGGCTCTTTTGTGCCTCACGTTTAATCTCTGAAACAGATAGCTTAGTTGGTAGATGAATGGCTGCTTCATGAGGATAGACAAAGCTTAAACGTCTATCAATTTCTTCTTTATATGCCCCATATACAATCTGTGGGTCCCAATTTTCAAGTAAAGTACGTTCATCGTTTTGCAGCACATTTGGACTTTTACTTTCCATGCCTAAGCTCTTTTTATCCCAAACTGTCAATTGCCACTTAGAGTCTCCTTTAAATGAAATCACATGAGCATCTCCTACATAATTACGAATCGTATCGATATTACTATGAGCATATAAACTCATCCCAATCCAGTTTAAATAGGTCCCGGCTTTTTTTACGCCTAATGGTAAAATCGATTTGCTTTCTCTCTGGGCAAACATCCCCCATTTCTTAACTGCCTTCTCCATATCTGAAACGGTTCCTGTAATATAAAACACGCATTTCTTCTGAAATATTCTCAGAAATAATTTGATTTTTAATAGCGATCTTGGGAATAGTTGGATATTTGACATAAAGCTGTGTATCCATATAATCTGGTGCCATCCCTAATTCATTGTGTAATAACACATTGTTTTTAATATCACTATGATTGAAACGTTTATTCGTATCACATAAAAATACAATACTAAACTCTAGCCCCTTACTTTTATGAATACTCATAATACGTACTAAGTTTTCGCTTTCACCTACTAACTTGGCTTCTTGAAGTCCATCGGTTGTTTGCTGTAATTTAATCACGTATTGTAAGAAACCAAAGAGTTTCCCATTATTCATGTTTTCATATTGGGCAGCATATTTCTTTAAGAGGCTTAAGTTAGCCTTTTTCTTTGCTCCTGTTGGTAGCATAGAAACATAGCGATAATATCCTGTATCCACATAAAGTCTTGCAATAAGTTCTTCTACAGTCAGCTCACTACTTGCTTCACGATAAGCTTCTAACTGAGCTCTAAAGACTTTTACACTTTCCTTAGCTCCTTCTTGCTGCAAATAAACCTCTAGTGCTTCAAAGAAAGAGCCCTCTTCCTTGGCCTTACGAATATAAACTAAATCATCTAATTGTAAACCTACAATTGGTGAACGCAGTACCGTTAAAAGTGGAATGTCTTGAAGTGGGTTATCAATGATTTGTAAATAACTAATAATCGTTTGAACTTCTATGGCTTCAAAGAAATTATCACTTACATCAGCATACGCCCCAATTCCTTTATTGATTAAGGCTGTTTCAAAAATCCCTGCTTTATCTTTAGTGGCACGTAATAAAATCACGATATCTCTTGGTTCTACTTTACGATATGCCCCGAGTTCCTTATCATAAATATGAGTTGGATTGCCTTCTCCCTTTAAAAGCTTATCGATAAGGCTTGCCACCATTAAGGCTTCACATTCTACCTTTTTAAGATCTTCAAGGCTATTTTCTTCGCCTTCTGTACTTGTTTCTGGTTCCTTAGTTTCTAGCACATGGACTTCTATGCTTTCTGACAAACTATGTTCTGGTAAACTTTCAGGCTCCCCTTCATTATAGAGATTACCTTCCTTTAACTTAGCAAATTCATCATATTCCAGTTCCCCAACTTCCTTACTCATTACCTGCTCAAAGAT
>CALGWE010000169.1:0-4346 GCA_937935915.1 uncultured Clostridia bacterium | reverse complement strand
TTAATAATGGCACTGCATCACTTTGTTCCACTTTGGTCACAAACTGCTTAATATCTCTTCTGGTACGCAACATTAAATCTGCTACAAGTTCCCCATAAACAGGATGGATAATAATCACATTTCGTACTCTCCCCCCATTATCAATAATAATGTTTAACTCTTCTTCACTATGCTTTTTATCATGTTTTACTAATACAACACGTTGACACATTGCTTTTGCTTCTTTATTGAGAATATATCCTCTAGCTGTGGCCAATATATCACATCCTTGCGCACGAAGCAAAGCTACATCTTGTACAATGACTTGCCTGCTTACCTCCAACTTTCTTGCTAAAAATGTTGCACTAATAGGTTTTGTATTTTCATTTAAAACCTTAAGTATTTCTTTTCTTCTTTGTTCGCCGTCCATTTTATTTCCCTTCTTTAATTAATGAAACTTTTTTCTTATTATAGCACAACTTATTTAAAATTTTACAAAAAAGGAGTTACCTTGAAATTATTTATAATTTCAAGGTAACTCCTTCTTATACATATGTTTTATTATTTTTGAAGTCTTGCTAAAAGACTTTCTCTTAAAGTTTCGAATCCTTTTTTACCTAATAATGCAAACATATTCTTTTTGTATTCTTCTACACCTGGTTGGTCGAATGGATTAACTCCTAATAAATATCCACTTACACCACATGCTTTTTCGAAGAAGTAAATCATACGACCCATGTTGTAAGCATCAATAGCTGGTAAGTTAACTACCACGTTTGGTACGCCACCATCAACGTGAGCTAAGATTGTTCCTTGGTAAGCTTGTTTGTTAACGAAGTCCATTGTTTTACCTGCTAAGTAGTTAAGTCCGTCTAAGTCTGTAGCTTCTTCTTGAAGAGTTACATCTTTTCTTGGGCTTTCTACATTGATAACAGTTTCAAATAACATTCTTTGACCATCTTGGATATATTGTCCTAATGAGTGAAGGTCTGTTGAGAAGTTTACTGATGATGGGTAAAGACCTTTTCCATCTTTCCCTTCACTTTCACCATATAATTGTTTCCACCACTCACCAAAGTATTGAAGACATGGTTCATAGTTTACGATAACTTCAGTTGTTTTACCTTTTCTTAAAAGTGCATTTCTAACTGCTGCATATTTGTAGCATTCATTTTCTTCTACATTAGGATTTGCATATTCTTCTCTTGCATCAGCAGCACCTTTCATTAAATCATCAATGCTGATACCAGCTACTGCAATTGGAAGTAATCCAACTGGTGTAAGTACAGAGAAACGTCCACCTACATCATCTGGAATAACAAATGTTTCATAACCTTCTTCTTTTGCTAATGTAAGAAGAGCACCTTTAGCTTTGTCTGTTGTAGCAAAGATACGTTCTTTAGCTGCTTCTTTACCATATTTATTTTCCATGAATTCTTTAAATACACGGAAAGCGATAGCTGGCTCTGTTGTTGTTCCTGATTTAGAGATAACGTTTACACTAACTTCTTTACCTTCACATACATCTAAAAGATCTTTAAGGTATGTTCCTGAAATATTATTTCCTACATAATAAATTTCTGGAGTTTTTCTTTGTTCTTTGCTAAGTGCATTGTAGAATGTATGGCTTAAAGCATCAATACATGCTCTAGCACCAAGGTAAGAACCACCGATTCCGATTACAATAAGTACATCAGAATTGTTTTGAATTTTTTCAGCTGCTTTTTTAATACGTTCAAACTCATCTTTGTCATAATCTACTGGAAGGTCAATCCAACCTAAGAAGTCATTTCCTGCTCCAGTTTTTTCATGTAACATTTGATGTGCAAGACCGATTTGTGCATTAAGGTATTCTACCTCATGAGCTTGTACTCCAGTTTTAGAGTAATCAACAGTAATTTTATTCATTACCAAAATCCTCCTAATATCGACAGATTAATATACTTTTTTACATTAGTGTTTAGTTATTAACTTTTATTTCCATTGACTTATAATTTCCATATTTTTAGGCATGAAAATAGCTAGAGTCTACGGTTAAATATAATTATCACAAAAATACCTACCTGAAAGGACTCTAGCCGTGGATAATTATATTACTTTATTTGAAAAATTTATAGGATCTATTAACTGGAAATTACTTCAGGCAATTGCCGTTAAACTTAATACTGATTATAAAATCAGGTCATTTTATACACATCATCATCTTGCAACCATGATTTATTTTCACCTTTGTGGGCATGATGGTTTAAGACATCTTAATCAATGTACCGTTGAAAATTTAAATCACATTATCCCTGAAGTAAGCCTCGCAACACTGTCTAATCACAATAATAATAGAGATTACAAGGTCTTTCTTCCAGTTTTGAACGACCTTATTCAGAAAGCATTAGTAACACTTACAAAAGACGAACGTCTCAAAAAATTTGGTACGACTAAAATGATTGATTCCACTACTATCAGCATGTGCTTAACATTCTTTGACTGGGCAGAATTTAGATCTACAAAGGCTGGCATAAAAATGCATACAAGTATTGATGGTGCTACAGGCATACCAGACCGTATCATTTTTTCAAATGCTAAGTGTCATGATCGTACTAAAATGGATGACCTCATGACTGATAAAGGAACCATCTATATTTGTGATAAAGGTTACATTGATTATGATAAATTTGACACCTACACAAGTAAAGAAATCTACTTTGTTAGTCGCCTTAAACATAATGCTAAGATTAATGATATTGAAGAACTGCCTATTACTTTTTCTAATGAGAAAGATGGACTTCTTCCAAAAGAAACTAAGATTATATTTGATAAAAAAGTTCGTCTTGGTAGTCAATATATTAATCTAACCAAACAGACTTACAGGATTATCAAGATCATTGACCCTACGGGTAAAGAACTTACTTTCGTAACCAATCTCATGAGATTTTCCTCTGAAGAAATAGCATGGCTTTATAAACGTAGATGGGATATCGAGTTATTTTTCAAATGGATTAAGCAACACTGCAAGATTAAAACACTTATTGGACATAGTGAAAATGCTGTAAAATTACAACTGATAACTGGCATTATCACTTATCTATTATTACGTCTTACGTGGCATGAAGTATCTCAAGTAAAAAGCTTAATCATACTTAAAAGAAAAATAACCAACTTGTTATTAACAATCTCCAATCCGCATAAAAGTTACTTAGAAATATTTTTCAGTAGTAGCTAAATACTAGAAATTTTAATAATGGTATAGACTATCCTAACATACGTATAGCTATCTTTAATGGTTAAATATGGTAAGCGATATTTGTGTAGTAAATCTTGTATAATTAAATATTGTCAATGGAAATTTTATCTATAAACTAAACACTAGTGACTTTTTTAACATATTCTATTATAATCTAACTTAGAGCATTTTTAAACACTAAATTATAATAGATTTATCAATATCATTATATATTTTTATTCACTTATACCTTAAAAATAAGAAAGAAATCACTTTTATAGACTTTTTTGCAAAACACCTAAGATAATATCTCCAAGAGTTTTACAATATCCTCTACATTTAGCGTAATTTCCTCTTCATTTTCTGTCTGCTCAGATATGTCACTCTTTCCTATTTGTTCAATCTTTTCTCTTTGTTCCAGTGTTAACTTTCTCTCTGTACTGTTTCCCTTACCATCTAAAACAATTAGTTTATTCCCTTTAACTTGTACCTTTTTATTTTGTTTTTTCTTTACTGGGTACACATTAATTACATGATTACTAATCTCTGCAATCAAATTATCACTTTGTTCATTAAGTCCCCTTATAATAGTATAAAACTCCATACTAATAGTTAAAAAGGCACTGATTGAAATGATAATAATTGTACGTAATGTTGCTCCTTCTTTATTAGCAATCACTATAAGTAACTCTAATATAACACTCCCCCACATAACATACTTTAGTTTCGTTGCTATATTTTTAACGGATACATAAGGAAACTTGCCAATATACTCTTTAGATAACTGACTTTTTATAATACTGTCTATATCAATTTCTGTCTCTACATTATCCATACATTTCCTATAACGATTAACTATTGTCTCTATAAAAGCTATACGTGTTTCAGTAGCATAAGCTTTATGATTTGTAAACATCTCTAAACTTTCTTCTATAGTCTTAAACTTATGTTCCACCATACAAGTCGTAAAAACAATAGCTATAGTTAGTATTATTTCAAATACAAATAACGTTATTAACATATTCTCCCCTCCTTATCTATATAATATACCAAGTCTATTTTAACATTTTTTTGAATTTTTTCAACTTTTAACTTGTGTATTAAAAAACAAAAGCAGGACAGCAAAGCCTTTCACTTTACCATCCTGCCC
>CALGWE010000168.1:0-4343 GCA_937935915.1 uncultured Clostridia bacterium | reverse complement strand
GTTTATCCACAGTAAAAAATATATTTATTCAGCCTGTGGCTGAACAGTTACAAATGATAAATAAAAAAGGCTATGTCGTAGCGACATAGCCTTTTTTATGCTTAATTAGAAATTAAGTGATTTGAAGCGTTCCATAGCTTCAAGTGTAGCATCACGATCACCGAAAGCAGTAAGTCTGAAGAAACCTTCGCCATTATTACCAAATCCAGCACCAGGTGTACCGACTACAGCAATTTCATTAAGAAGGAAATCAAAGAAATCCCAGGATTGCATATTGTTAGGGCATTTAAGCCAAATATATGGAGAATTATCTCCACCATAGTATTCAATGCCTTTTGCCTCCATAGCAGCAGCAATGATGCGTGCATTTTCCATATAGTAGGCAATATTTTCTTTGATTTGAGCTTGACCTTCTTCTGTGAAGACAGCAGCAGCACCTCTTTGAATAATATAAGGAACACCATTAAATTTAGTTGTTTGTCTTCTAAGCCAAAGTTTATTAAGGGCAACTTCATCTCCATCGCTATTAAGTGCTTTGAGGGATTTAGGAACAACTGTGTAACCACAGCGTGTACCTGTAAAGCCAGCTGTTTTAGATAAACTACAGAATTCGATAGCACATTCTTTAGCACCTTCAATTTCAAAAATACTTCTTGGAAGAGAAGCGTCATGAATGAAACATTCATAAGCTGCATCATATAAAATAATAGAATTATGATTTAAGGCATATTTAACCCATGCTGTGAGTTGTTCTTTGTTATAGACAGAACCTGTTGGATTATTTGGAGAACAGAGATAAATAATATCTGGGGCAACGTCTAAATCAGTTGGAGGAAGTGGTAAGAAATTATTATCTGCATTAGAATCTAAATAAACAATTTCACGGCCAGACATAATATTTGTATCTACATATACAGGATATACTGGGTCTGGAACCATAACGATATTTTCATTACCAAAAATATCTGTAATATTACCAACATCACTTTTGGCACCATCACTAATAAAAATTTCATCTGTTTCAAGAGAAACGCCCATCTTTTTATAATAAGCTTGTACAGCTTGATGTAAGAAATCATAGCCTTGTTCTGGTCCATAACCTTTAAAAGTTTCTTTTTGCCCCATTTCATCTACAGCAGTATGCATGGCAGCAAGTACAGCTGGAACTAAAGGTCTAGTAACGTCACCAATTCCCATACGAATTATTTTTTTTTCTGGATGTTCAGCTACGAATTCATTAACTTTTTTTGCAATAGTAGAGAATAAGTAGCTATCTTGAAGTTCTAAATAGTTATCATTAATAAAAGCCATTTTAAAATCCCCCTTGTAAAAATTTATTTAGTATTTAGATTAAATGATTTAACATGTATTAATTAATACTCAATAACTCCATCAAAAACCTTAGTAGCAGGTCCTTTCATAAGTACACTGCCATCACTGTTATAAATAATTTTTAAATCCCCACCACGTAATTTAACAGTAATTTCTTCACCTTGCTTACAGAAACCATTAAGAACACAAGAGACAGCAACAGCGCATGCACCTGTTCCACAAGCCCAAGTTTCACCTGAACCACGTTCCCAAACACGCATTTTAACAGTATTTTCATTGATTATTTGAACAAATTCAGTATTTATTCTTTCAGGGAATAATGGGTGGAATTCAAATTTAGGACCAATTATTTCAAGGGAAAGATGATCAATATCAGTGTCACAGAATAAAATGGCATGAGGATTACCCATAGAAACACAGGTTACATTATAAAGCGTACCATCTACATCAATAGGTTGATTAATAAATCTTTCACCTTCAGCAAGAATAGGAATATCTTTAGGAGCCAGAATAGCATTTCCCATATTGACTTCTACAGAAGTAACTTTGTGATCTTCAACATTTAATTTAAGATATTTAATGCCACTTAAAGTTTCTAAAGTAATATTTGTTTGATCTGTATAACCTGCTTCGTATACAAATTTTCCAATACAGCGGGTAGCATTACCACACATTTTTCCTTCTGAGCCATCTGCATTAAACATACGCATTCTAAAGTCAGCTATTTCAGATGGCAAAATCATAACTAATCCATCTGCTCCAATTCCAAAATGACGATCACTTATAAATTCAGAGAAGGCATTAGGATTCTCAATAGTTTCCTTAAATCCGTCAACATAAACGTAATCATTTCCTATACCATGCATTTTAGTAAAATTAATTTTTTTCATAAATTTACACCCCTCGAATTATATTTCATAAGTCTTAAGAATATTATCAGCTACAACTCTTGGCGAGACTCGCAAATCCATAGCTTGCTTTTGGATATATCTATGAGCTTGCTTTTCATCAAGGCCTAAGTATTTAATAAGAGAATATTTAGCACGCTCAATAACCTTTACATCATCCATTTTCTTTTTTAGAGCATTATTTTGTTGGCGTAAAGTCGAAATAATTTGTTTTGAGTTAAGTACAAATGGAATAGATTGCAATAGGACTTGCTTATTAATTGGTTTACCTACAACAAAAGCACCAGTGACAGCTACTTTATCTTGAACTTGTTCTTTAAGGTCTGATTTAACGAGGATGAGTATAGCAGATAAAGATCTTTCAGCTATATCTAGGACAAGTTCGGAACCAAATTCATCGCTTAATGGCGTATTGATTATGACTAAATCATAATCAATAGAGTCGATTTTTCTTCTTGCTTCATTGCCAGAGGTGGCATATTCATAATCAGAAAAACCAAGAGGGCTAATGAGATCATATAAGACATTTGCAAATTCTCTCTGGGTGGAGGCAATTAAAATTCTTTCCACATTACCGACTCCTTTTTAATGATTTTTGGTTTTAGTATTAAAGATATTGCTGGACTTCCCAGTCATGAACAGTCTGACTGTACTCATTCCATTCCTGGGTTTTAAGATTAAGATAGTTAACAAAAATATGTTTACCTAAAACATTTTGAACGAATTCACTTTGACGCATAGCACTAAGGGCTACAGAAAGATTTTCTGGTAATGTTTGAACCCCTAAATCTAGAAGCTGACTTAAAGATAAATTGTAAGCATTTAAATCTAGTTCTGGCATAAGTGGTAACTCATTTTGAATACCATCTAATCCAGCCTCTAGGAGAAGTGCGAGTGTAAGATAAGGATTACACATAGGGTCTGGGCTACGAAGTTCTATTCGGTTATAGCCTGTTGTGCTAGATGGCACTCTAATAAGGGCTGAACGATTTTTGAATGACCAAGAAATATGGCGTGGTGCTTCAAAACCAGAAACAAGTCTTTTATAAGAGTTTACAAGTGGATTAGTAATAGCAGAGATTTCTGTAATGTATTTAAGAATACCAGCGATAAAGTGCTGAGCATGTTTAGGTAATGGATTAGAAGATTTGGTGTCAAAAATATTTTCACCATCTTTGAAGAGAGACATATTGATATGCATACCAGAACCACTAGTATTCATAAGAGGTTTAGGCATAAAAGAAGCATGGAAGCCATTGCGACCAGCGATGGTTTTTACCACTGTTTTGAAAGCTAAGATATTATCAGCAGATTGAATAACATTATCATATTTAAAATCAATTTCATGTTGTCCAGTTGCTGATTCATGATGAGATGATTCAATTTCAAATCCCATTTCTTCTAAAGTGAGACAGATTTCACGACGTGTATTTTCACCTTGATCTAAAGGCGCAACATCGAAGTAAGAGGCTTTATCGCCAGGTTCTAATGTTGGGCGACCTTCTAAATCTGTTTTGAAGAGGAAAAATTCACATTCGGCACCAACCTTAAAGATATATCCCATTTGTTTAGCTCTTTCAAAAGCAGCTCTTAAGATATAGCGGCTATCACCAACAAAAGGCTTACCATCAGCTGTTTTGATATCACAGAATAAACGTGCAACCTTGCCGTGTTGTGGACGCCATGGTAGTACGCAAAGTGTTGTAGGATCTGGGAAAAGGAAAAGCTCAGAATCTTCTATACTGCTAAAGCCTTTGATAGATGAAGCATCAAAAGATATACCTTCATCAAAAGCTTTACTGAGTTGTTTAGGTGAAATAGATATTGTTTTGAGCTCGCCTAAAATATCGCAGAATTGTAGTTTAATAAATCTAATATCGTTATCTTCTACGAATCTTAATGCGCCAATTTTGTTATACGACATATGAGATTCCTCCTAGCATAATTTTAGTTATATTAAAAAATAATTAATCATATTCTAAAATATTTGGTATTACCTGTAAAGTGGTTAAATTTATTTGCTTTAAAAAATAAGGTTCATCACCATGAACTGTGCTTGACAAACTAAATACCAAATTTTACAGATAAAAAATACATCTGGTG
>CALGWE010000167.1:0-1903 GCA_937935915.1 uncultured Clostridia bacterium | reverse complement strand
TACGTGAAAGAATACGAATAACATTTCGAATCTCACTATCACGTCCAATAACAGGATCTAATTTATGTGCTTTTGCACGTTCTACAAGATCATAACCATATTTATTAAGCACATCATAAGTGCCTTCTGGTTCTTCACTTGTAACGCGACTACTACCTCTTACTTCAGATAATACTGCTTTAAATGCTTTTGTTGTAATATGATAAGCTTTAAAGATTTGGCCAAGTTCATAATCAGCTTTTTCAATGAGCGCAAGCATAATATGCTCTACAGAAATATACTCATCTTGCATTTTATCCGCGATTTTTTCACTATAGTTTAAAGCACCATCTACACTTGTTGAAACATAGATTTTATCTATTTCACGTCCTGGACCACTTACACGTGGTAAACGATTAATGACTTCTGCGATAGATTGTAACATGCCTTCTACACTTACATTCATTTTTGTCATTAATTGTGGAATAAGTCCCTGTTCTTGTGTTAAAAGGGCATATACAAGATGTACCTGCTCTATTTGATTATTTTCATGTTCGATACCGATTTGTTGTGCACGACTAATTGCCTCTATAGAACGTTTTGTAAATTTTTGTGTATTCATAATGTATGCCTCCTTTTATAGGTTATTTATATATTATTCTCTTTAAAATCTAAATTAATATTTTGTGTGCCTTACAATAGGCTTCGTAATAACTTGCAAGTTCCTCTGGCTTTTCAACTTGCCTTTCAATTTGTGTAAAGAAGATTCGTAATCCTTCATCTAGCATCTTAATATAATCAGATAAATAGCTTGCTAAATAAGGTGCATTTTGAGGTGTATTAAATCCTTCAAGTTTCAAAGTACGTAGCCACTTCACCCCTTCTTCTTGAGACCAAGAAACTGGATGTTTACTATTTTCAAGTGCAGACCAGAAGTTAAAAAACGTCTTTAAATAACCGGAAAGTACTGGACTTTGTGTACGGGATACAATGCGAAGCTGTCCCACAAGTTCTCCTTGATTTTGATTAATATAAAAACTATAGCGAATAGTGGGATTGTATTTATACCGCAATGCACTTTTTATGCTATACATGTGTTCTGCTGCTTGATTTTGAATCTGAAAGCGTTCATGTGGCATTAAATACGTTGACAGCTCCTCAAAAAGTTGTTGCATACGCTGCTGTGGTGTACGCAAGGCGACTTTTTCAGCAAGTATTTCATTAATAAGCTGTGAACGACTCATTCCAACCGAATATGCCATTTTATCAATTGCTTCTATGACATCATCCATAAGTACTAAACTATACACACTTTTCTTCATCTCATCACCTCTCTTATGTGATTATTGTATTCCTCTTTTAATAATTTGTCAACGTTATTATATAATTATTTCAACAAATTATTTCACCCCTCTCACAATTTATTATAACGCATTATACTGTTTTTATACTTTTTCTAGGCTTTTTCCGGTGTTTTCATACTTATAATTTTTGTAAAAAAGGTCAAACTAAATGCAAAATCAAAACAAAGGATGAGCACAATGTTAAAACGAATTTTTTACTTTTTCTTATGTACTTTTGTATTGGGCATTAGCCTAATCCATTTCTCCCCACCCCTTTATGCGACTAATCTTAGTAATACTAAAATAGATTGGTGGCTTGTACGTGCTAAAAATCACCAAACTCCAGGCTTTAATGATAAGTTAAATTTTAAGCTTTCAGATTATGATGCCTTCGCAGTTGGAGACACTTCACGTCCTGTTATCTATCTAACCTTTGATGAAGGCTACGAAAATGGTTATACTGCTCAAATTCTAGATGTTTTAAAAGAAACCGATACAAAAGCAATGTTCTTCGTTACTTTACCTTATTTAAATGACAACCCAGATCTCATTAAACGTATGTATGATGAAGGCCATCTTGT
>CALGWE010000166.1:0-26782 GCA_937935915.1 uncultured Clostridia bacterium | reverse complement strand
TATGTCCCATAAAAAATTGCAGAAACTTTGTTACTATGCACAAGCATGGTATGTAACAATAAAAAATAAACCATTATTTGAAGACGATATAGAAGCATGGGTTCATGGACCTGTTGTGCCTAGCTTATATTCACAATATAAAACATATGGATCAAGGGCTATTCCTAGGGAAGTTAAAATTCCTAATAATGTAGAAAGTAATATAGAAATATGTGAATTTCTACAGAACATTTATAAAGTATATGGTCATTTATCTGCTAATGAATTAGAACTTTTGACTCATACCGAAGATCCTTGGATTAATGCAAGACAAGGCAAAAGTGAGTGGCAACCAGGTTATGATTCAATATCTCTTGATGATATGAAAAGATATTATTCAAATTTAAAATGATACATTAACAGGGGGTAATGACAATAGAAGATAAATTAAATAAAGATAGAAACTCAGAAAACTTGTTTTATCATGTGCTTACTAGATATACAGATAAGCAGAGTATAGAAAAGAATACATATAATAAGTTTCAAGCTTATAGAGAAGTAAAAAATCATACAGGGTATGATTTAAGAAAACTAGAAAATAAAGATGGTAAATTTATAACACCAGAAGGCATGGATATTAGGGAGATTTATAGCAATAGTATTCAAAAAGCACCTTATATGAGTCAAGCGCAAAAAACAGATGTAAGCATGTATTATGGCAATATTATTTCAGAAATTGCACAAACAGGATGGGATAATATTGCTGATTTAAATCTTACTATTAAGTATAGTGAGGGCAAGCTAAAAGCTATATCATCATAATAATAAATAAGTTATAAAAGTATAATTAGAAAAGATGAATCCGCATGCATAAATAGTTCATAGCATGCGGATTAAATTTTAAAAAATAATTTCTAAAAAAAGTTTAAAAAAAGTATTGACGTAAGTCGGTATTTGTAATATACTAAGTGAGCAGTAGCGGTTGAGCAAGTATCGTGCCCGAGTGGCGGAACTGGCAGACGCACAGGACTTAAAATCCTGCGAGCTAACCCTCGTACCGGTTCGATTCCGGTCTCGGGCATATTTATTCAGCCAGCTGCATAAATAATTTAATAGGCAGAGATGGTCGAGTTGGTTTAAGGCACCGGTCTTGAAAACCGGCGAGGGTAACACCTCCCTGGGTTCGAATCCCAGTCTCTGCGTTAGGTAGGTCATCCGGAAGGATGGCCTTTTTCGTTATATGCATTATATGATTTCAAAGAATAAAAGCACCTTAGCAAGATAATAATTTAATTATTTATTTGCTGAGGTGCTTTTTCTAATATCTGGAATTATATGTATCAGAAATGAGTTTAAGTGAATGGATTTGTTTCTGAGATAAGGTGTATAATGGAATAAGTATAGTAAGAAAGATATTTTATAAGGTTAGTGCTATATATTAGCTATAAATAAAAAGAGATATAGAAATGAGGGGAATTGAAAGATGAGGAATACTTATAAAGAGAGAATGAGAAAATGGGGAGCATTTATATTAGTTGGGGCTTTAAGTATTACACCTTTAATGGCAGAAGAGGTAGCTACTCCTAATGTAATGTCTAAAGAGGATACTAAGGGTTATCCAAGTGAGTGGGCTGTAGATACTATAATGGAGGGGCAAAATTATGGTATTTATCCATTAGATTGGCATGATGATTTTAAAGCACAAATGAGTAAGGAGCAGATTCAAGAACTACGCAATGGTATAATTGGTAAAATTGGTGATATTAAAGACACCAAATATATAGGTAGTTATGATGAGGCTGTTATTAAGAACAATACAAAGGCAGAAGTTTTAAAACAGTTATTTTCTGGACTTAAAGAATATGCCTATCCTAAAGAGTTGGGTTTAGAAAATATAGATGCTATTTCATTTATGAAAAAACATGGTATTATTGATCAAAAAACAAGCAATGAGGCATTAAAAAGACCATGTACAGTAGAGGAAGGAATTTTATTAGGAACCCGCCTAATTGATTGGTTATATGAAGAGTTAGATGCAACTACTAAGGGATATTTCTGGAAGGTAGAGGGTGGCAAAAATGAGGTTTATCTTTTAGGGTCTGTACATGCAGCAGATGCTAGGTTATATCCTTTTAGTAAGAAGGTTTTAGAAGCTTATGATAAGGCAGATGTAGTAGGATTTGAGATTGATGAAAGTGATGAAGCAGACTATGAAAAGTTTGTAGATAAAGTGGTATATAAAGATGGGACTACATTGAAAGATCATATTTCTAAGGCATCATATGAATTATTATTACAGTATAGTGATTTATTAGATTTGACCGAAGAGGAAATGAGTAGGTTAAAGGTATGGTATTTGAGTAATTATATATCTTCTTTAAATAGTGATGGGATATATATAGATGATGAATCTCAAGAACCAGCAGACTATGGTGTAGATAATTATTTCTTTTCAAAAGCTCAGTTTGATGGTAAAGAAATTTATGGTTTAGAGAGTTATGAGTTACAAGCGAATATGTTTGATAGTTTTTCTGATGATTTACAAGAAACATTATTACTGCAAGATTTGGTAAGTTACTTATACGCACCTGATTATTCAGATTGGACTTATGAAGATTTTTGGGAGTTAGATAAAATGAGTAGTCAGTGGCTTACCTTAATGAAAGATGGAGATACAGAAGGCTTTAAACAATACTATAGTCAAGATGATGGTATAAGGGATAAGGAATTAGCTGCAGAATATACTCAAAAACTTATTACAAATCGTGATAAAAAAATGGCTGAAAAAATTGAAAGCTGTTTAAAGAGTGATGAGAAGAATACATATTTCATTATAGTTGGTGCGGCACATTATATTAGTCATACGAATAATGGTGTAATTGACCAACTTAAACAAAAAGGTTATAATGTAACACAAATAAAATAGTTCAACGAATAATAAATAGTGGAGGGAGCCTGTATGCCAGGCTGAGAGGAAGTAAGTAGCTTCGACCTATGACCTGATTTGGATAATGCCAACGTAGGAAACACTTGATATAGCAAAGGAATATGATTGCATAGAAGCTGTTATACGAGAGAGGTCTTGTATAACAGCTTTTTTGTTGAATTAGTTTATGGAAAATTCTTATTTGTCATATATAATATAGCTAAATACTATATTTGAAATCATGGGAAGTAGTCAAAAAGGAGATTTGAAGATGAAATTTAGTGAGATTGTAAGAAATACACGTACTAATGGACCTTTAGTGCATTGCATTACAAATTATGTGACTGTAAATGATTGTGCCAACATTATATTGGCAAGTGGTGGATCACCTATTATGGCGGATGATGCATTGGAAGTAGAAGATATCACAAGTCTATGCCATGCATTAGTTATTAATATTGGTACATTAAATGTGGGAACGATTGAATCTATGTTACGTGCTGGGAGAAGGGCTAATCATTTAGGTCATCCAGTGATTTTAGACCCAGTAGGAGTAGGTGCTTCAGCACTTAGATTACAAACAGTATTACAGCTCTTGAAAGAAGTACAGTTTGCAGTGATACGTGGGAATATGTCCGAGATTAAAACGATTTATGAAGGCAGTGGCGTGACTCAAGGTGTAGATGCAGTAGAAGAAGATAAGATTACTGAGGCAAATCTGCCACAAGTGGTAATATTGGCTAAAGCATTAAGTATGCGAACAGGAGCCGTCATTGCAATTACAGGAGCTATAGATGTAGTAGCCCATGGCGATATGGCTTATGTGATGTATAACGGTCATAAAATGATGTCTCGTATTACAGGAACAGGTTGTATGTTAACAAGTGTTATTGGTAGCTTTTGCGGTGCAAACCAAGGAGATTTATTAACGGCAACAGCCGCTGCTGTAAGTGCTATGGGACTTTGTGGTGAGTTAGCTTATAACAAGATGCAAGTGAATGCAGAAGGAACTGGAAGTTTTAAGGTGTATTTAATGGATTATATGAGCTTATTGGATGGTGAATTTTTAGAAAGAGGTACTAAAGTAGAAGTACGATAATGTGTGAGTAATTAGGTATGAAATGATATATGAAATAGGCTAGCCATAGGAGCTGGGGCGTAAATAGGAGGCATGAAAATGGAGATGAAGCAAAGCTTTAACATCGATAAGGAAGCAATGTGCTTATATGCAGTAACGGATAGAAGCTGGTTAAATGGAAGAGCATTAGAGGAACAAGTAGAAGCAGCATTAAAAGGTGGGATTACTTGTTTACAGCTTAGAGAAAAAGATTTAGATGAAGAAAGTTTTATAAGGGAAGCTATGCGTATTAAGATATTAGCAATGGCTTATGGCGTGCCATTTATCATTAATGATAGCGTAAAGGTTGCATTAGCTGTAGATGCTGATGGGGTGCATGTAGGACAAAGCGATATGGCAGCTCAAGATGTAAGAGGGATGATTGGCAAGGATAAAATACTAGGTGTATCAGTGCAAACTGTAGAGCAAGCTATTAAAGCAAAAGAAGCAGGAGCTGATTATATAGGTGTTGGCGCGATGTTTACCACATCTACTAAGAAAGATGCTAATGCAACTTCAAGTAAAACATTAAAGGCCATTAGAGAAAGTGTAGATTTACCTATTGTAGCTATTGGTGGTATTAATAAAGATAATGTTATGGAACTAGCAGGTTGTGGAGCTGATGGAATCGCAGTTGTTTCAGCTATTTTTGCTCAAGAAAATATTGAAGAAGCTACTAAAGAACTTAAAGTTTTAAGTGAAGCTATGATTCATAAGAATGTAGTGAAAGGTGTTATTTTTGATATGGATGGCACACTTTTAGATTCCATGCCTACTTGGAAAGGAATAGGGGCGAAGCTTCTAGCAAATAATGGGATTATACCACCGGAAGATATTGAAGAACGTTTAAAAGAATTAAGTTTCATAGATACTGCAAATTATTTTATTAATGACCTAGGGCTAAAGATGTCTGAGGAAGAAGTTGTAGCAGGCATTAATGATTTAATGCGTCAGGCTTATGCAGAATATATACCACTTAAAACAGGGGCAAAGGAACTATTAGAAAGCCTTAAAAATAAAGGTTATAAAATGGGTGTAGCAACAGCTACAGATAAAGAATTAGCACTTTTAGGACTTAAACGATTAGAAATATTAGATTACTTTGATGTAGTTGTAAGTTGTGGAGATATAGGGCATTGGAAGGATGAACCTATGATTTATAAAGAAACAACTAAAATGATGGGGCTTGAAGAAGCAGAAGTCGTTATTGTAGAAGATGCAGGATATTGTGTGAAAACAGCTAAGGAAGCAGGCTTTAAAGTAGCTGGGATATATGATGCAGCAGCAGAGCTTGAAACAGAAATGATTAAAGCGTTAAGTGACCATTATATGTTAGATCTTACTGAAATGGAGGCATGGTTATGCAAACAGTGTTAACAATAGCAGGTTCAGATTGTAGTGGCGGGGCAGGTATTCAGGCAGATATTAAAACAATTACAGCCCATGGTATGTATGCTATGAGTGCTATTACAGCATTAACAGCTCAAAATACTACAGGTGTTTATGGTGTACAAGAAGCTACACCAGAGTTTGTAGGTCAGCAAATAGATTGCATTGTAAGGGATATTCGTCCAAATGCAGTAAAGATAGGTATGATTTCATCTAAAAAGATCATGGAAGTGCTTGCGGCTAAGTTAGAAGAGTATAGCCTTGAAAATATAGTATTGGATCCTGTAATGATTTCAACGAGTGGTAGCAAATTAATGAGTGATGATGCCATAGAAACCCTTTGCAAGAAGGTAATGCCTAAAGCGAATCTTATTACGCCTAACTTACATGAAGCAGCGAGTCTAGCAAATATGCAAATACATACTAAAGCAGAAATGATACAAGCAGCAGAGAAGATAGGAACTTTCTTTAAGGGAGCTATTTTAATTAAAGGTGGTCATTTAGAAGAAACAGCAGATGATTTACTTTATATGAGTGGTGAAGTGACATGGTTTGAGGGGCAAAGAATTGAAAATCCTAATACCCATGGTACAGGATGTACGCTTTCATCTGCCATTGCATGTAATCTAGCTGGTGGCTTTGATATGAAGACGAGTGTAGCTCATGGAAAAGGATATGTTACTGGGGCTATTGCAGCAAATTTAAATTTAGGAGCAGGTAGTGGGCCTTTAAACCATTGTTATAAGATACAAGCTTAGAAAATATGTCCTAAATGTGTAAGATGTCTCATCTGAATAGGTAAAATGCTCAAAAATAGAACAATAATATTGGCATGAGTATACTAGCCTGCTAGTATATAAAATTAAAGGGATAGGCATACACTAAAATATAGTTAATAACTTGTTCAGGTGTTAACTATAAAAAAGTTTTTCGGAAGAATATCGAAAAACTTAAGAGAAAATATGATGAGTTACATAAGGAGATGGAAATATGAAAAAGTTGTAGATAATTATTAAGTGGGTATAGGTTAGGGGGAATCAAAATGAAAGAAGAGAGAGTTGGATTAAGTAATCAAGGCTACATAGCAAACAGAGAATGTCAGTATTTTTTAGGTGGTACACCGGATTTAGACTTTACGATGAATGCTATTATAGGGCTAAGTAATCCAGTAGATTCAGGCGTTAATTTATACTTAGACACTACAACAATATGTAATTTATCAAAAGATTTATGCCGTGTTCAATTATGCAGTGCATACCATACATTAGATGACTTACAACAAGTAGAAAATATTTCTATGGGAAACTTAAATTGCAGACCAAGTCAAAGCCCTCAAGGAAAACTAGTTTTTGGTGCAAATAAAAAGCTTCCAGTAGAAGCAAATAGTTGTGGTACAGCAACTTTATGTGAATACGAAACAACACGTTTACGTGAAGAAGGCATGATCGTGATAGCACCAGGTACAAGTCACTTTTATATTGTGACTTCATTAGTAGGACTTAAAAAACCTACAATTAGTATGAATTTCCGTTGGTGGGAAGAAACTATCTAGATAGGAGGGTGTCGCAAGGTTAATAATAATTTTGCGATACCCTCTTGTTTGTTTAGATATGGGTTTTTAGGCGTAGATGATGCGGCCTAGGATGGGGACTTTTTTGGACATGCCTAAGATATCGTTACTGTGGTATTTGGTGAAGTGAGTGGAATAATCTTCGCCAGGGGTGAGTGAAAAGTGGTGGCCATTGGCCCAGGCTGGACAATTGGTGACATCGAAGACTACGCCGTTAGCGGAGACGTAGCAAGGATGACCATTTTTACCGTTATAGTAGTTTCTAAGTTCATATAAGGTGAATACGCGAGGAGGGACAACAGGCTGAGGACCTAACATTTGAGCAATGAGTGCTTCTTCATCTAAATACTTACCCATTTGCTCTAGATGATCTTGATAAAAAGGTGAATGCATATGTGTATTTAATGTGGATGAAGCGGAAGTGAAAGGTCGTGAAATTCTTGGAAATATGGGCATAATGAATCCTTTCTAAATCTATGTTCTATATAGTTTATTAAAGGGACGAAGTAAGTATGTAGGTGTATATACCCACTTAAACCAAATATTAGGCTCAAAAGGCTAAAAAAATCAAAAAACGTGGCTTACGCCACGCTTTTTATTTTGTCCATTGCAGTATAAAGTCTACTTACTAAAAGAAGCAATACAATCTTTAAGTATCTCGCAACCTTTGTGAATCTCATCAATTGTACATGTCGCAAAGCTTAGGCGAATATAACTGTTCTTATCATGATCTAGATGTGAGAAGAAAATCGAAGACGGCAAGATGAGTAAGCCTTTGGAATGGCAAGTATAATAAAGCTTTTCCGCGGGGATGTGGGGTGGCAGGCGGAGCCAGAAACATAGGCCACCTTCTGGGCGCTCGAAAGTAATATTATAGTCTTGCAACTGCTCTAAAGCTGCAAGCATATATTCATAACGGCCACGGTAAATCTCGCGCATGTAGTGGATATGTTCGTCCCATTTATTGTTTACAAAATAAAGTTCTAAGGCTCTTTGAATAAGTCCAGAAGCAGAGATATCGGTGTTTTGCTTGGCCTTGGTGAAACCCTCAAGTAAAACTTCAGGCATAATCATAAAACCCATGCGGAGCCCTGGCATGAGAAGCTTAGAGAAGCTTTTAAGATAAATGACACGGTCTTTAGTATCTAATGATTTCAATGTAATTGGTAAGTCATGTCCATAAGAAAGTTCAAGCATAGGGTCTTCTTCCAGGATAAAGAAATCATAACGATCTGCTAAATCAAGTAAATGATCCATTGTTTCTAAACTATAGCAACGTGTCGTTGGATTTTGATAATTTGGCATGATATAAACTAGTTTTGGTTTACATATACGTACCTTTTTTTCAAGCTCTAATATGTTAATGCCATTTACATTGAGATGAACAGGAACGATGCGGCAACCTCTCGAACGGAAAACTTCTACAGCCCCATTGTAAGTAGGGTTTTCAGTAATAACGGTGTCGCCAGAATGTAAAATGCTTTTGGCAATAATATCAAGTCCTTGTTGTGCGCCTGAAACGATTTGGATAAGATGAGCTTCAGTATGAATGTCATAAGTATTGTGAAGAAATTCAGTAAGCGTTTTTCTAAGAGGCATAAAACCGTTGGTTTCTTGATACCCAAAGGCGAAGCCTTTATCACGATCAATGGCTTCTACAATATATTCTTTAAAGGTTTCTGTTGGAAAAATACCAGGGTCAGGGGAAGCGCTAGCAAAGTTAATGAAGTTATGTGCTTCTTCTGGTGGAATGAAAAATGGCTGCTCGTTGGCTACCTTTTTAGAAACATAAAATCCACTACCTTGTTTAGAAGTGATATATCCAGAAGCTTCTAATTGTTTATAGGCGTTAATGACTGTAATATTATTTACACCTAGTTCTTTAGCAAATGTACGGATAGGTGGCAGTTTACTACCATATTCAAGTTCTTCATTAATGATTAAGTTTTTTATATAACGAAAAAGTTGAGAATACAATGGTTCTGTGCTTGTTGTATTGAATTGTAACGGTACAATGGCCATGTTGAGAAAAACCTCCTTTTTTTATATTGACTGAATATTATTCTTATGCAAAAATACAACTATTAAATTACAGAGAACAAGAAAATTGTATCGCAACAATTTTATTAAGTTTTATTTTAGAGGTTAAAATTATAAAAGTAAAGTCATTAAAAAGATTTTAACTAAATATTCGAACAAATTCAAACTAGGAGGATGACATGAAGAGAGCGGCAATTATTAATGATTTATCAGGACTTGGAAGATGTTCCTTAAATGTAGCAACAACTATATTATCAGTTCTAGAAGTACAAGCATGTCCACTGCCTACAGCAGTGCTTTCAAATCAAACTGGTTTTAAAGAGTTTTCTTTTTTAGATTTTACACCACATATGAAAGAGTATTATACACATTGGGAAAAGCTGAAGCTGGAGTTTGATGCGATTTATTCAGGTTTTCTAGGTTCTACAGAGCAAGTTGAAATTATTATAGATTTCGTGAAACGATTTAAGAAAGAAAATACACTTGTTTTAATCGATCCTGTTATGGGGGACAATGGTATACTTTATCCAATTTATGAAACTACATATCCAGAAGATATGAAAAGATTAGTAGCTTTAGCAGATGTTATTACACCAAATATTACAGAGCTTAAGTTATTATTAGGGATTCCATTAGAAGAGGAAATGACAAGAGAAGAACTAAGATTATATCAAACAGATCATGATAAGCATGAAGATTTAAAAGCTTTAGGTCCTAAAAAAATCATTGTAACAGGTCTTATTGAAGAAGATGAAATGTACAGTATAGGCATTGATGTAGAAAAAGATGAGTGGTATGAAGTAAAAACTGCATATAACCATAAATCTTATAGTGGCACAGGAGATATATTTGCTTCTATATTATGTGGGGCATTAACACAAGGCCAGCAGTTAAAAACGAGTATAGAATTAGCCACACATTTTATTAGTAAAGCGATTCAATATACAGAGAAAGTACCAAATTGGGATACACGTAATGGAATTATGTTTGAAAAGTTTTTAAAGGAGCTGAGTATAAATGAAACAAACTAATAAAACAAGACTATTAGTATTAACAGCATTATTTGCAGCACTGACATTTTTAGGCACACGTATTAATATTCCACTTGGCATGAATAATCGTATCGTTCATCTAGGGGATGCAATGGTTTATTTGAGTGCATGTATTTTGCCACTGCCATATGCTATGGCAAGTAGTGCCATAGGTGCAGGACTTTCAGATTTTACAACACCAGGCTGTATGATTTGGGTATTACCAACTATGGTGATTAAACCATTATTAGTAACATTCTTTACTTCTAAGCAATATAAGATTGCCAACAAACGTAATATTGTAGCTGTATTTTTAGCAGGGATTACAGGCTGCATTGCTTATGCAATAGTTGAAGGACTTATTTATGGGAATATGTTAGCAGCTTTCATAGGTATACCGGCAGGGGCATTACAACCTATTGGTAGTGGTATACTCTTTATGGCATTAGCAGTAGCTTTTGATAATATGAAATTAAAGAATCACCTTAACTTAAATCAAGACTTTAATGCAGGTGGTAAAAAGGAAAAAGAAGTGAGAGGAAAAATAGCATGATTAAGAAGATGACAATACTTTATGAAATTCATGGTGGATTATACGTTAATCTAACAAATAAATGTCCATGTAACTGTACTTTTTGTTTAAGACAAGAGGGAGATAGTGCCCATGGTTCTGATAGTTTATGGCTTGAACATGAACCATCTTTAGAAGAAGTGATTGAAGCCTTTGAAAAAGAGGATTTAAGTAAATATAAAGAAGTCATCTTTTGTGGTTATGGAGAGCCTACTACACGTATCGAAACAATGATTGAAGTATGTAAATACATTCGTTCAAAAAGCGATATTAAGATTAGATTAAACACAAATGGGTTAGGTGATTTAATACATGGTAAACCAATAGCACATATGTTAGAAGGCTATATAGATGCTATTTCTATTAGCTTAAATGCACCTACAGCAGAAGAATATCTAGCAGTTACAAGACCTAAGTTCGGTATTGAGTCTTTTGAAGCTATGTTAAAATTTGCAGGTCAAGCTAAAACTTATGTGCCAGAAGTTACTTTAAGTGTGGTTGATACAATTGGTGAAGAGGCTATTGAAAAGTGTAGAAAGATTGCAGAAGAAATAGGCGTTAATTATAGAGTACGTGAGTATGTCTAGATTTTGACTTGAAAAAAATTAGGTGCTATAATTTAAAATATATCAAGGAAGAAGCAGGCAATGGTGTCATTAGAAGTTAATGAGATTGCCTGCTTTTTGTTTTAAGATTTGGGAGGAGATAAAGATGGACAAGACATATATGGAAGCTATAAGCTATTTAAGAGAACTTAATCTTATCTCAATCGTAGTAAGATTATCATTAGCTGCAATATGTGCAGGCGTTATAGGTATTGAACGAGGACAAAAGAGAAGACCTGCCGGTTTTAGAACCCATATATTAGTGTGTATGGGGGCAACACTTGTAATGATTACAAATCAATATATGGCAGATGTGTTAGGCATGGATACTGATCCTAGCAGAATGGGTGCACAGGTTATTAGTGGGATAGGTTTCTTAGGTGCAGGGACAATCATTGTGGTTGGTAGAAATCAAGTAAAAGGTCTGACAACAGCAGCAGGGTTATGGGCATGTGCATGTATGGGACTTGCTATTGGTATAGGTTTTTATGAAGGGGCTATCATAAGCTGCCTATTTGTATTTGGGGTAATGACAGGACTTCATAACATGGATAACTATGTACAAGCTAATTCGAAGGTAATGGAGATTTACGTAGAATTTGAAGATTTAAGTGGACTTACAACCTTTTTAAAGTATCTTAAGGATAAAGGTGCTAAAGTCTCTAATATGGAAGTACAAAAAATTAAAAGAGATGGTTACCAACAAGTTGGATCTATTATGACTGTAAGACTTCAAGAAAAGTATAATCATGCAGAACAATTACTAGAGTTTAATAATATAGAGGGTGTACATTCTATAGAAGAAATTTCTTAATAAGCGTACATATTTGAAATGGACATAGCAAAAGAGTTATGTCCATTTTTTATGCCTTAAGTTTAAAATCAGCTTATAAAAAGAACGGAAAAATACTACAAAAGTATTATAAGAGGATAAGGCATAGTGAATAAATTAATAATAAATAGGTTAATGCTGCATGGGGGTGGCATGATGAAACAAATAGAGTGGCAATGGTGGGCTTTAGCCATTGGAGTTTTGTTTGTATATATTGGGTTAGGGATTCTTATAAATGATAATTATTCGGGAGGTATACGTTTTAAAGATTGTATATGCTTTATTGTGGGATGGTTATTGATTATATGGGCGTTTTTTAGGGGGGGAAATGTTGAATAAATAGAAAAGCCTTGAATATAAATGTTATAGGACTAAGGAATAATAGGTGATGATAAGTGGAAAAGATAAAAGATATTTATGAGACAATCACAATGTACAGATATATTTCATTAGTTATTACTTCAATTTGTTATTTGACTAATGTTCCGCAACAAAGTATTTACCGTAAACTTCTTATTATCACAATGATGGTATTATCTGCTCTCTTAATGAATTATTTATATAAATCCAACCGAGAGAACAAAAGTAAGATACTTATATTAGTGATTATAGAGGTTATAGGCGATAGCTTATTAATCATACCATCAGGTGGAATCTATAGTCCTTACATATGGTATGTATTTAATACAGTACTTATAGCAGGCGTAGAGTTAAAGAAAGATTATGTGCAGGTTACTTTAATGATCTATATGATTTGTATTATGATACTGAGTAATTTTTTTCCACATAAGATGCAGCAAGAGATAGTAGGAACTCAGTATACTTTTAATATGGCTATAGGCATTATATTTGCAGGTCTGATTGTTCAAGTCGTTTCAAATTATGCTAAGGAGATTGAGAAGCAAAAAGATGAAGTGCAAAGTGTTAATAACCAGCTAGAAGAAGCTGGATTAAGAGCAGAAGATTCATTGAATTGGTTAGTGGATACTTATGAAGTTATTAACTTCTTTGCAATTTACAACACCAAAGATGAGATGGTAAATACCCTCTTGAATTATATTGTAAGTGTTTTACAGTTTAAACAAGCTGCTTTTATAGAAAATACAGATGAAGCAGAACCAAGAATATCATATACCAATGGGATGAGTGAATTAGATAGAAAAAAGATTATTGGTTTGTTTAAACATGCTTACAAAGAGCATAAGACACGAAGTGATTTTGAAGGTTCATATTATCCTCTAAATGATGAATACTTATGCCTCATGGTGGAATGCAGTTATAAGGAGTTCGGATGCATTATTGTGGCAGCTAAGGAGATTACACATGGACTCATCTTTATTAAACAGTTAAGTGATTTGCTTTTTAAAAAGCTAAATCTAGAGACAATTGAAGAGGAAATGCTCATCAATCAGGAGCAAAATCGAATTGCTAATGAAATTCATGATAGCATTTTACAACAACTTTTTGGAGTAGGATGCAATTTATTTACATTAGAAAAGAAGATTGAGAAACTAGAGAAAGAAGACATTGGGAAAGCTATTAAATATAACCGTCAAACAATCAATACAGCTATGACCGAACTTAGAAAAATTATTTATGGTATGAGCTGGAATAAAGAAGGTGTTAATCAGCTCCTATGTAAGATTGAAGGCTATATAGAAGGGGTCAAGCGATTATATGAAGTAGAGATTGATTTTAAAGTAATAGGAAATGTCCAAGACATTGATATCAAAATGCAAGGAGCCATTTATCGAATCATTTGTGAAGGGCTTGCAAATAGTCTAAGACATGGCAAGGCAACACAGTTAAGTGTAAGTTTAAAGATTACTTTAATTGAAGTAAGAGTAGAGGTTATAGATAATGGCATAGGATTTGATTACTTAGAAGTAAGAAAGAGTAGAAGAGCAGGATTAGGCATTAAGAATATTGAGGAATTGGCAGGTTCTTTAGGTGGAGAAGTTGAAATTACATCCCGAAAAGGTAAGGGTACAAGAGTAGAGATTAGCATACCTGTAAGCCATTTGAAAGAGGGTGTAGTGGAATGAGAATTTTAATTGTAGATGACCATGATGTTGTAAGAAAGGGTATTATCGCAGCCTTATCATTTGAAGAAAATTTTGAGGAGATATACGAGGCTAGTAATATATCAGAGGGGATGAAAATACTACGTATTCATGAACCGGATATAGCACTAGTAGATATTAGTTTAGGAAAACAAGAAAGTGGTTTAAATATTATTAAAATGGCAAAGGAAGAATGTATCAATACTAAGTTTGTAATTTTAACTTCATCATCTAGACAGGATGATTATGAATATGCTAGAGAGTTAGGCGTAAGTGGTTACATATTAAAGGATTCGCCTATAGAGGACATAGAGGAAGCCTTAGAAAGTGTAGCTAGAGGAAAAGAATTTTTTGATAGCGCATTACAAAATTATAGTGCAAAGGGTATCTATGATCAGATTAAGAAGCGATTAACAGATAGAGAGATAGAAGTATTACGCGCATTAGGAACAGGATTAACGAATGCACAGATAGCAGAAAAACTTTTTATCACGGAAAATACAGTGAAAAAGCATATTAGCAGCATTTTAGGTAAGTTAGAATTGTCACATCGCACTGAGGCTGCCTTATATGCAGCATCACTATGGCGAAGAGAAGAAGAATATAAGTTATAAAGAGAAGGCAGTGAACTTGAACAATTGATGTTTTAAGGCACTGCCTTTAATACAGAAAATAAAATTAGCATAGAAATGAAAAACATAACGTATGATTACAAAGTGGCAGATAGTTTAAGTGTATTTAAAGGAGGACAGAGTATGAAGGGGGTAGAGCTTGAAGCTTTTTGTAAAGATATGGCCATTCTAGTACGGGCAGGGATGACGTTGGAAGAAGTGTTTGAATTCATGCAACAAGACAGTGAAAGCAATCATATCAAAGAGGTCATTAAAGAGATTAAAGTAGAACTAAAGAATGGAAAATCCATAGATGAAGCATTGCAAGCTACTAAAGAATTCCCTCAACATATGATTTATTTGATTCAAATAGGTGTAAGTACTAATCAGCTAATAGCAGTTTTAGAGGTATTGATGGAAATTTATCATAGAGAGGAAGAGTTAAAACAGCATTTAAAACGAGCCATTAATTATCCTATTTATTTATGCAGCATTATGTGTATTATAATGCTTTTTTTAGTACTTAAAGTTATTCCTACATTTAAACAGTTTTTTAGAGATTGGACGGGAGAAATGACACAAGGGGCAAAAATGTTTTTGAACCTTGGCAGAGGAGTAGGTATTTGCACAGTTGTTGTGTTCGTGTTTATTGTGCTTTTGAGCATTGTGAGTGTGCTTTTAGTTAAGACCAAAACAGGACGTAGAATAGGATATTATTTAGTAGGCTATACAAGTATTGGAGAGAAAGCAAGCACAGCTCATTTTGCATGGGCCATGGGAATTTTATTGCAAAGTGGATTAAGTATAGAACAAGGATTAAGTAAAAGTTTAGGTGTTGTAGAAAATAGAGTTGTACGAGAAAAGGTAAGCGAGTGTTTAAGAATGGTGAAGGATAAAGAGTTATTTGAATATGCCCTAGTAGAGACTAAAATTTTTTCAAGAAAGATTACAAGATTAATCATCAAGAGTTCTAAAAATAATCAATTACCTAAGGTTATGAAAGAAATTGGTGAGGAGAGTGAAAAAGACTTACAGTACACGCTAGAAAATAAGATGTTAGCTATAGAGACCTTTTCTGTAGGCGTGACCTCTGTTGTAATAGGGAGTATTTTAATGACTGTCATGTTACCTCTGATAAGTATGCTGTTAATGTTAATGTAGAGGGGTGAAAGCTGTGAAGAAGCTAGGCAGTCTTGGCGCGCTCATTTTATTGTGTTTATTTTTATGTGGTGCAGCCTTAGTTGTAGTGTTTGAAGTGGTAGTTTGTGAAAATGTTATGGCTTCTAGCTTAGAACAAACAGATAAACGTAGTGCCATTAAATATTTAACGCAGAGACTTAGAAATCTTGATGTCAAAGAAAGTATAGAAGTAAGAAATATAGAAGGGACCGATGTTTTGGTTTTTACTCAGAAAGAGCAAGATAGAATATATGAAACTTGGTTATATGCATATAACGGAAGTTTGTGTGAAATTTGCAAAGGTAAAGTAGGAGAGATGAAACTAAGTGAGGGTCAGATGATAACACGTATTCAACGATTAAATATAAAAGCTATCCAGCCTAATCTAATTAAGCTTAAAATACAAGATGAAAAAGGCAGAGAATATGAGTATGCACTATTTGTAAGAAGTCATTTGAAGGCGGTGCAAAATGAAACATAAAAGAGGAAAAGGAAATAAGCATTATATATTAGGAAAGTATAGTGCCTATTTAACAGAGAATATGAGTATGGTATTTATATTTCTAATTATAGTAACTATTGCCTTATCAAGTTTTCTTAAAGTGTATGCGTTAGAAAGAAAGAGTAATGAACAGCTTATGGCCAATATAATAGCTCAAAATCTAATAGAATATGGAAAGGATACGCAGCTTCGTTACAATGATCTACTTGTTGAGTTAGGGGCTAAGGAGTTACATGATAAATATTATTTTTACTACAATACGGATTGGCAAAAAATAAGGGATGAAGAGAAGAGTAGGTACTATGTTGAATTAGATGTGGAAGAAGAGAAGATGCTCAGTGGGGTACTTAAAAATATTAGAGTAAATGTTTATAGAGAAGGTTACAGTGATGAACTTATTTATAGCTTGTCGGCTAAGGCATATTAGAAGTAGCTTGATGATGTAAGGGATTATAGGAAGAAGGGAAAATAGTAGATGAGGGAAGAGAGAAAAAATCCCATAAGCATGGGGGGCGCATCGCTTATTATCATTTTTACTGCGTTTTTAGTAAGTATCATCATTGTTTTTATGACCTTACAAATTTATGAAGGGTATAAAATGAATGAACAGTATATTGTAGAAACTCAAGCCTATTATGTGGCAGATGGTGAAGCAACTATTAAAAGAGCATTGATTGAACAACGGCTTTATCAAATTTATTATGCTAAAGCGGATATTACTTATAATGCAGAGCGTATTATAAAGGCCATTAAGGATATTAAGGGAATAGAAATTGTAAATCAGGATGAAAAGCGTATTTTGATACGCTATGTAGAGCCTATTAATGCCAAGGAAAATCTAAATGTAGAATTGGAAATAGATCCGAATCTGCAAGGAAAAGAGATTGAATGCTTTACTATAGTTAATAAGTGGCAAGTAGAAAAGGAAAAATAGAATCGTAAATAAAAATGATACAAACAGTAAAATTTTTAAGGACAAATTAATATTATAAAGTAGAAATAAAATAAAGTAGGAAAAATATTATGGATGTGATTACGTATTTAAGAGAGTTTAATACAGTATCAGTCATAGTAAGAATACTTTTGGCATTAATTTGCGCAGGCTTGATTGGCGTTGAAAGAGGAAAAAAGAAGCAAAATGCAGGATTTAGAACACATGTATTAGTATGCTTGGGCGCAACATTAGTTATGATGACCAGTCAGTACATGTTACAACAAGGTTTTACAACGGATGTAAGTAGATTAGGTGCACAAGTAATTAGCGGTATAGGTTTCCTAGGAGCGGGGACAATTATTGTAATAGACAGAGGGCATGTAAAAGGACTAACGACAGCAGCAGGTTTGTGGGTTTGTGGCTGTATAGGGCTGGCGGCAGGTATAGGTTTTTATGAAGGTGTTATTTTTATATGTATTTTAGTAATAGTTATCATGAATAATCTAGACTGCATTGATGGCTATGTGAAAGGACATTCTAAGATCATTCATATCTATGCAGAGCTAGATGAGATACAAACACTAACAGATTTTCTGCATTATTTACAAGAAAAAGGAGTTATGGCCACGGATATAGATATTCAAAAAATCCATAGAGGAGAGCAGACAGAAAGGGTAAGGGCTGTTATGACACTTACATTATGTCATAAGTGTTCTCATAAAGGGGTTATAGCAGAGCTAAGAAATTTGAAAGGAATTATAGAATTAGAAGAAATTTCTTAGAAGTGTTTAATACCCCTTGAAAATAGGCTATCATATAATAAACAAAATGATAGTATAAATAAAGTATTTGAAACTATAACATTTTGAATACTTGAGATTTATAAAGATTGTGATGAAGTAAGAACGGTTAGAGGAATAGGAGTTCATACAATATGAGGATAACTTTACAAGAAATAAATGGATTAGCTAGTAGCGACCGAATTTATGAAGATGGTAGAGATTATTATAGAGAGAAACGCGTAGGTGAAGTGCGTGTAGAAAATGGCTATGAGAATTTAGAGATTATGTCTTATGTGAATGGTGCTATGGGATATTATCATACAAAAGTAGAAGTTAGTGAGCAGGGCATTGAATGGTGTGAATGTGATTGCATTGCTAGCTTTAAGCATGAAGGCGCCTGTAAGCATGTAATTGCTATGCTACTGAAGTATTATTATGAAGTTTTACCAACACTAAAAGCAGGCATAAAGGGTGAACGTTATTCCCAAGGCGCATTAGCTTATTATGAAGATCAGATTATGAGGGAACAGGATTTAGAAATAGGCGATAATCCTGTAATTAAGGCAAAGCCTAAATTGATAGAAGATGGAAGTGGGTCCTTTGAACTAAGCTTAAGTGTAGGGGAAAAGAAATTTTACATTGTAAAAGACTTGTATGAGTTTGGGGAAAATATGGTACAAGGGAATAATGTAAGTTACGGAAAGAACTTAGAGTTTATTCATGATCTTGCTGTGTTTGAAGAAGAATCTAGGCCTATTGTAGAGTATGTAATGGATAAGACTTATGAGTACTTAGACATCTTAAGACAAGTAGGGATGTATCGTGGATTTAGCAAGGCAGAACGTAAAACATTGCCATTAGGAAGCAAAGCTTTTGATGAATTCTTTGCACTTGTAAAGGATAAGGTGGTAGATGTAAGTGTGAGGGGAGAAGCTAGGGAAGTACTCTGCATAGAAGCTAATCCAGAAGTGAAATTTACAGTTAATCAAAAGGATGAACATTATGAAGTGGTAAGTTCACTCGCAAGTTACATTCCATTTTCTTTTGCAAATCATAAATATATTTTAAGTGGAGATAGACTTTATCGTGTAAATAAAGCCTTTTCAAAAGATGTATTTCCACTTTTATGGTATATGTATGAAGCTAAAAGAGTAAATGGTGGTATGAGATTAGAGTTCGATGAAACACTTATGAAACGTTTTATGCTTTCTAGTTTAGAGAAGATAGAAAAACATTTGCCAGTGGTAATGAGTGAAGAGATTAAAGAAAGTGTGGCACCAGAACATGTACTTATTAAGGTCTTCTTAGATATGTCTGATGAAGAGGATATTGTAGGGGATATTGAGTTCCACTATAAAACATTTAGCTTCAATCCTTATGGCAAGTTAAGCTATGAAGCCACAGAAAAATTAGAACATATCGCTAGGGATACGGTGAGAGAATCACGTATGAGCAGTATTTTAAAAGCTTATAATTTCCGTACCCATAATGGAAAGATTTATTTAAAAGATGAGGAAGATATTTATCACTTCCTAAGGGCAGGGTTAAGTGACTTAATGGATTTAGGAGAAGTCCATGTCACAGATCGTTTAAAGGGAATGAATATCGTAAAATCACCAATTGGTGCAATTGGTATACGTATTGAAAATAATATGCTCCATGTGGCACTAGATAAAGTAAATATGCCGGTTGAAGAAGTACAAGCTATACTTGAAGCTTACCGTATGAAAAATAAATATTATCGTCTTAGAAGTGGTTCTTTTATAGATTTAGGAGATAAGAACATTGGTGACTTTGAAAATATTGTAGAAGGTTTAGGGATGAAAGGGGATGACCTCTTAGAAAGAGAGGCTATTTTACCTAAATATCGTGCACTATATTTAGATCAAATCCTTAAACAAAGTGAAGACATTGAAGTAGAACGTGATAAATACTTTAAACAAATCATTCGTGATGTAAAAAGTGTAGAAGATGCAGATTATGAAGTAGCTTCAACGGTTAAAGCTAACTTAAGAGGTTATCAAAAGGTAGGCTATAGATGGCTGCGTACTATGGCGAGTTATGGTTTTGGGGGCATTTTAGCTGATGATATGGGGCTTGGAAAGACTCTTCAAGTTGTTACACTTATCGCATCAGAAAAAGCTGAAGCAAGTAGTGAAGGCAAAGAAATTAAACCTTCATTAGTTGTTTGCCCAACTTCACTTACATTGAATTGGGAAAGTGAAATTGCTAAATTTGCACCTGATTTAAAAATCTTACTAATCATGGGAAGTGTAGAAGAACGTAAAGAATTACTTGATCAAGCTATGGATTATGATGTAATTATTACTTCTTATGAACTTTTAAAAAGGGATATTGAAAATTATGATGAACTCATGTTTAGATTCTGTATCGCTGATGAGGCACAATACATTAAGAATGCCAATACATTAAATGCAAAAGCATTAAAGTTGGTTAAAAGTGAAGTGCAATTTGCATTAACAGGTACACCAATCGAAAACTCCCTAGCAGAGCTTTGGAGTATTTTTGACTTCATTATGCCAGGGTATCTTTTTAGCTATACAAACTTCAAGAGAAATTATGAAACACCTATTGTAAAAAATCAGGATGAAGTGACAACGACTAGACTTAAGAAGATGATCGCACCATTTATTATGCGCCGTTTGAAAAAGGATGTACTTAAAGAATTACCGGATAAAACGGAAACAGTTATCTATAATACCATGGAAGATATGCAGCGTAAGCTTTATACAGCACATTTAGCAGAAGCTAAACAAGAGATTGAAAAAGAGTTAAAAGCAAGAGGAGCAGGTCGCAGTCATATTAAAATGCTTGCGCTGCTTACAAGACTAAGACAATTATGCTGTCATCCATCTCTTTATTTACAAGATTATAATGAAGGTAGCGGAAAGCTTGCCCAATGTATGGAACTTGTAAGAGATAGTGTAGATGCGGGACATAAGATATTAATCTTCTCTCAATTTACAAGTATGTTAGATTTAATTGGTAAAAGCTTAAGTCAAGATGGGTTAGAATACTTCATGTTAACAGGCTCAACTAAGGCTGAAGAACGTATTCGTTTAGTCAATGAATTTAATACCTCTGATGTACCAGTATTCCTAATTTCTCTTAAAGCGGGTGGGACAGGCCTTAATCTTACTGGGGCAGATGTAGTGATTCATTATGATCCATGGTGGAACTTATCGAGCCAGAATCAAGCCACAGACCGTGCATACCGTATTGGACAAAAAAATAATGTACAGGTATTCCAAATGATTACAAAGGATTCTATCGAAGAAAAAATTAAAGACTTACAAGATAAAAAGATTGGTCTGACAGAAAGTGTGCTTCAAGAAGGCGAAGCTTTCATTAGTCAAATGTCAGAAGAAGAAATTAAAGAACTCTTTAGTTAAGCACAATTGTTTAAAAAACAATATAAGTGGGATATACTCTAAAGAATAATAAGATGAGAAAATATTTTAAGTACAAAAGAAGAGGAAGGTAGCTATATGCAATCATTACAGGTTTTAAAGAAGTACTATGGGTACGATGCCTTTAGACCGGGACAAAAAGAAATTATTGATGAAATTTTATCTGGAAGAGATGTATTAGGGATTATGCCAACAGGAGGTGGAAAGTCACTATGTTATCAAATCCCAGCACTTATGTTAGAGGGGATTACCATTGTCGTTTCACCACTTATTTCTTTGATGAAAGATCAAGTAGATACGCTAAAGGAGTATGGTATTCAGGCTGAGCTTATTAATAGTACATTATCAAGTACAGAGTTTAGAGAAATTGTAATGAATGCAAAGGAAGGCGCATATAAACTATTGTATGTAGCACCAGAACGTCTAGAAACTGAGAGCTTCATTGACCTTATGAGACAAATGCCTATTAGTATGATTGCAGTAGATGAAGCTCACTGTGTTTCACAGTGGGGACATGATTTTAGACCAAGTTATAGACGTATTGCGCAAATGATAAGTTTCTTAGATAAGAGACCAATTATCGCTGCATTTACAGCCACAGCTACGCCTATTGTTAAAAATGACATTATAACTTTATTAGGCTTACAGTCACCTTTTGAATATGTGAGTACGTTTGATAGACCTAATCTATATTTTGAAGTTAGAAAACCTCAAAATAAATTACAAGAGATTGAAGCTTATTTAAAGAAACATGTAGGACAAAGTGGGATTATTTATTGTGCCACAAGAAAAAATGTAGACGAACTATGGGAACGTTTAAATCGACTAGGCATTCAGTGTGCTAAATATCATGCTGGTTTAAGTGAACAGGAACGCACACAAAATCAGGAGGACTTCTTATTTGATCGTGTACCACTTATTGTAGCAACGAATGCTTTTGGAATGGGAATTGATAAGCCTAACGTTAAGTTTGTGCTGCACTTTAACATGCCTAAAAATATGGAGGGGTATTACCAAGAAGCCGGACGTGCTGGACGTGATGGTGAAGAGGCAGAATGTATATTACTCTTTAGTACACAAGATATTGTGACCAATCGCTACATTATTGAAAATGGTACAAGTAGTACAAATCATAATAAAGAATATGAAAAACTTAATAGCATGGTGGATTACTGCAATACAGAAGGGTGTCTTAGAAGTTACATTTTAACGTATTTTGGACAAGAACCTTTAAAAGAGAAGTGTCATAACTGTAGTAGTTGTAATAATGATACGGAGGAAACAGAAATTACAATCGAAGCACAAAAGATTATGAGCTGTGTAAAACGTATGCACGAACAATTTGGGAGTACACAAGTTGCAGATGTTTTAAAAGGTGCTAATACCCAAAGAATTCGTAGCTTAAAGTTTAATGAACTATCAACTTACGGCATTATGAGGGAATATCCTAAAGATACGATTAAAGAACTTATTTCATTTTTAGTAGCTGAAGGTTATCTATATTTAGAAGGGACACAGTATCCTATCTTAAGATTAACTACAGCAAGTTATGAAGTTTTAAGAGGCCAAAAACAAATCTTTATCAAACGTATTATTGAGAAGGAAACAGCTAGAACAACTGCACTACGTGAAGAGATAAATAATCAAAATGTAGACTTTGTACTAATGGAATTATTAAGACAAGCACGTTACGAAATTGCCTCTGAAAATAAAGTACAACCATTCATGGTATTCCCAGATACAACTCTTAAAGATATGAGTAGACGTTATCCAATAAATGAAGAAATGATGCTACAAGTATCTGGTGTAGGGGAATATAAATTAGCTAAGTACGGCAAAAAGTTTATGGAAATCATTCAAGAATACGTTGAACAAAATAATATTACAGTGATTCCAGTAGAGGGATGGGGAATAAAATCTACTAAAAAATCAGCGCCAAGAGATAGTCATCATTTGACTTATGAACTTTATGCACAGGGCAAAGATATTGAAGCAATTGCTGATGAAAGAAACTTATCACAAATAACAGTAGAAAACCATTTAATTAAATGTATTAAAGAAGGCATGGAAGTTGATTTCACAAGATTTATTCCGCAAGAATACGAAGCAGAAATTATAGAGGCAATTGAAACTTGCGGATATAGTTTGCTAAAACCAATTAAAGAGTGTTTACCACCAGAAGTTAGTTATACAGCAATTAAATTCACAGTAGCTAAATATGAACTTATGCACATGAATTAATGCTTAAAAACATATTAAACTAATTGATTAAAGATATTCTAGTAAATTTGTACCCATATAGAAAAATAATGGAATGTTGGAGAACTAGAATATAAAGCTTTTGACTAGTTTATATTAGTAGAGAAGAAATTAGAGTGCTTAATGTACAAAACTTAAAGTAATAAATTCAAAATGAGAGATATTCACAGGATAATTGTATTTGTTGTATACAACTGTGAATAAGTTGGGGTAAATGTGAATAAAATTGTGGATATAGTGAATAAATAGTGTGAAAAGTGTGGATAAAGAAAAGTATAATAAAAAACAAAATATATGTATAACTTGAGACAGGAATCTAAAAATATGATAAAATATAGAAAAAGTGTAGGGGGAAGGGATCCAAATGATAATTAAAAAAGAAAGAACAGTATATCAAGGTGCAAAACTATACATAGAGTATATGCATAAAGGGGACATCGAGATTTACACACTCGTATTAGAAAGTGTAACAGGGGAAAGAGTAAATTTATATGCACATGACTCAAAACGTATTATTGATTTTATCTTTGATGCAACAGTGGCTGAGTTAAACTCAGGTGCTAGTAGAGTTGTAGATATGGATTATATCATCGCAAATGCTTATGAATAAAAAGTAAAAGTTCCCATTAGGAGTTTGGCAACAATTCCTAATGGGGATTTTTTGCGTCTTAAACAGTATTATGTTATTATAGAAATAATTTGATAAAAACGTGCGTTAGAAGCAATTAATAAGGAGGTACAAATGATACTAGATTATAGTAAAAAAGAACTAGAGCAAATCGCAAAGTTATATGGTGTAAAGGGTGCTTACAAGTTAAAAAAAGCAGAACTTGTAGAGGCGTTAGTTGAAGCAATTCCAGCAGGTATGGCAGATAATTTACCAATGCTTGATAAGGCTGATATTGAACGTTTTGAAGCACTTATAAAAGAATCAGTACAACTTGAAGCAGATGAAAATCCAGAAGCATATTACAATCTTATGGAGCTTGAACTTGTACAGATTGTAGAAAACAAAGAAGGTAGATTTCTTGTTGTAGATGAATTAATCAAAACAGCTTATAGTAAAATTAATGTAGCTGAGATTATGCCAGCAATCGAAGCTAATGAAAAGCTTAGAAAGCACGTAATGGCAATCCTTAACTTATATGGTATTGTAAAAATTGATTGGGCAGTAGAACTTTATAATAAATATCATGAGGAAGCAATTACAGAAGAAGTATTATTAGACTTTGTAAAAAAAGACATGCGTATTGTATGCCAATCTAAAGTAATGGATGGCTACTTAGTAGAAGAGACAATCTACGCATTAGATAAAAACAATTTCCAAGAATTTCTTGGTGTAATCATTGATAGACCATACTATACACCAAGTAAAGAAATGTTAGAAAAACTAGTTGATGAAACATATTATGAAAATACATTAGCAGTAGAAAAATTAAAAGCACATTTAAGAAACAACTTCACTAAAGATGAAGAAATGATTGAAGATGTAATTACTGCAATTACAATGATTGCTAGAGTTGATAGTGACCGTACAGGTAAGACTATGGAACTTATGTTAGAAGAAATGGCTAACATCGGTATTGAATTTAAAGACTTAGCACAAATCAATGAAATTATCAAACACATTGTAGCAGTAGTAAACAATACAAGAAAATGGATTAATAAAGGATTCACAGCTAACGAAATTAGCCCACATACATTTAATGAACAAACAGGTCAAAAAGTAAAAGTTATTGATATTGGAAGAAATGCGCCATGTCCATGTGGAAGTGGTAAAAAGTATAAAAAATGTTGTGGAAAATAATATTAATCTCGGGGATAACTTGTGGATAAAATACATAATTACTCACAAGTTGGAGAAAAATAAAAAAATATGTACTTGTTGATAAAAGACACCTGTAAAATGGAAATTTTCGGGTGTCTTTTTGCGAAAAAGTGACTTTTTTGTACACATAGAGCAAAAAAATCTAGGTTTATAAATATCATGAAAACAATAATTTACATGGATAATAATTGTAAAGCTAGTACACTTAAAATTAGGAGCTACTACATCAAGAATGAACGAGAATACAGAAAATACAAAATGCTAATCTAAGACTTTAAAAAGAGTTAAATTAGTTAAATCATATAAAGAGAGAAAAAATAATATATTAACCTAGGGGAATAAAGAAGAGGACGAAAGTAATTATTAGAGAAGGTGGAGTAGAAATGAGTGAGGTACAAAATACGACAAAAATATCAATGACAGATAAGGTACAGCAGGTTATAAAAATAGAAAGCGTTGAAATAGTAGATAAAACTTCTCAAGAATTAAGTTTGAGGGTTAAAGTATATAATGAAGCTGAAGAAGAAATGTCAGGTATTATTAAAGTTTATATCAAAGACATGAATTCTATATATGCAGCTAGTATACCAATCTTATATACTTTTGAAACAGTGGAGCTAGGAACTCTAGAAGAACAGACAATTATGATAAAATTATATGCAGAGGCATTTATGATTGTAGATGAAAAGGGAGACCGCTATAGAGATAGTAACGAATTTGAAATATATACTTGCATAGAAGAAGGTTGTAACCAAAAACAATCTATTAAAAAGAAGGTACAGTTTCAAAGTATGAATGAAGAAGATTTTTCTATATAATAAGAAGCAAAGTTTAAGTATAAATGCTTAGCTCAAACATACATAGATAAAGAAAGTTTTAGATATTAAAAATAAACTATTAAAAAACTGTTGACATATGTCTATAATAAGAGTATTATTAATGGAGTCGGCAGCACAAAGCACTGACACAATGAACTTTGAAAACAAAATAGTAATCATATAAACCAGTCGATTCATTAAATCACTTTAAGTGATAAATGAGTACACTATGTACTAAGTAATTTAAGCCAGCAACGAATGTTGCAAGAGCAAACTTTTTTATGAGAGTTTGATCCTGGCTCAGGATGAACGCTG
>CALGWE010000165.1:0-3235 GCA_937935915.1 uncultured Clostridia bacterium | reverse complement strand
AAAAACGTCAGATTTTGAGGAGATTATAAAGGATAATTACACTTTACTTTCTTTTTACAAAAAGCTTGTTGATGAAGTCCTTGTGATGAAAGAAGAACATGCATGTAGTAATGGTTACAGGATGCTCAACGGGAATTGGACGAGATATTTGTGAGATTATGACTAACAAAGGATATGTTGTTGTTGCTACGGCAAGAAATATTGATGCATTAAGTAATGTATCAGCAGCATTAAAGTTAAGATTGGACGTAACGGATAAAGAGTCAATAAATTCAGCAGTGAATGATGTAGTAGAGAAGTTGGGGAAAATAGATATATTGATCAATAATGCTGGTTATTCTACAAGAGGAGCAATAGAAGAAGTTGAAATAGATAATGTAAGAAAAATTTTTGATGTCAATGTCTTTGGTATAATGAATATGATTCAGGCAGTACTTCCTGAAATGAGAAAAGTAAAGCATGGCAAGACCATCAATATTGGTTCGATTTCAGGTAAGTTTACACAATCACTAAACGGTGGATATTGTGCATCTAAACATGCAGTAGAAGCAATAAGTGATGCGCTGCGTTTAGAAATGAAAAAGTATAATATTCTGTTCTTTTAAGTTGCTCATTAGATTTCCAGATTCAATCAAGGAATTTATATTACTAAGGCATTAGATCGTTTTGTACTTACATTAATTAGTGTTTAGTAAATGAATATTTATAAGCAGTATGCCATTTAATTGTCCCGATTTCTTAATAGTTAGACCTAGAATCTAATTATTAGGAAATCGGGATTTTTATGACAAAATATAGTTATGCATTCAAGAAAGCAGTTGTTTTAGCCTATTAAAAAGAAAAGGTAATAGGCATGATCTAGCGAAATAGTATGGTAGTTCTGCTAGGAAAGCAATCTAACCAATTAGTCCCTATTGTTTTAAAGTTGCACTCTCGATATAATGTGTTCAGGACATGGGCCTAAATCCTATATTGAAGGAGTGATGTTATGACATTCAAGAAGATTCTCGTTCGTTTGATAACGGTTGCTTTTTTAGTTTCGTCTATTCAGATTAGCAGTTTTGCAGCGTCTGATGGAAGAGTGGATAAGGTTCTAACAGTAGGAGAAGCGGAAGTTTTACAAGGAAATGAAGCCCCTAAGCTTTTGATTCATTTAAAGGATGCTTTACAAACAGGCGATATTTTTTATCTAGAGCTTGAGGGAGCGCAATGGCAGGAGGAAGTTTCTGCAAAAGTAGCAGGAAATGAAGATGTGGTGTTAGCGGTAAGGCCTACTAGTGAGAGTGAGTTACAAATCAAGGTTGAAGAAGGGGAAGTTGCAGCAGATCAAACCATTGAAATTGCGTTAAATGTGCAATTAACAGCTGGGCAGGCACGTGTTAAGATTGATGGGAATAATACAAGCATTGAAGATCAAACTTTTGAGTTTGCAAAGACGATGCCTTATACAGGAGAGGTAACAGTGAGCGGCGTAGAAACAGTTACTTCAAATGGGACAATGGGTAAATTAGTTATTAATGAGCCTTTTTCAGGGGCGTTTGCAAAAGCAGTGTCTAAAGGGAAGAGTCCTGTGGTGACAATTTGTTTAGATACAAATGATTATGCTTTTGACATTGCAGATGAAAAGTGGCAGCTTAAAGGAACTAAAGGCTTTGAAGGGCTTAATGGGGAAAAGATAAGAAAAGTAGATGCACAGACTTTAGAAGTGACTTTGCCAGATACAAAGGACTATAAAAATAAAGGAAGCTTTGAATTAACAGGGATTAATCTTGTGGCACAAAGCAAAGAAAATATGCCAAAGGAAGTTGGCGTAACTGTATCAGGTGATCTTGTTAAAGAAGCCAATTTAAAGGTTTTAAAAGTTAATGATTATGAGATTACATTAAAAAGTGAACTTCAAAAAGTTTATGCAGGAAGTGCACAAAAAGTACGTTTTGAGTTAGAAGAAGTGGTGGACAATTCATTAGTGAGACAAAGACCAACGACTTTTACAGTAACTAATGGGGCGTATTTAATGGCTGATGAAGAAGGCAAAGTAAAAGTATGGCTTAATGGCAAGGAAACTGAGTGTCAAGCCGTTATGGAAGGTGAAAAAGCAATTGGTTTTGAATTAGAAACACTTCCAGAAGAAAAGGTGAATACTTTTGAAGTAGAAACTTATATTCCAGCAGAGTGTACTGGAGAAGTAAAAGTTTTAGCAACAGGACGTTCATTAATTGAGGATTTAAGTGTGCCTGTTTTAGAGGTACAAGTACCTTTCAATGTCGATGTAACACCATTTGAAGTGGAAGTGGGCGTTAAAGATCAAGTGGGTGGTGCTATTGAGATTGCAGAAACAGCAGCAGGACGCATCATGCAGGATGAAAATATTGTGATTGATTTAGAAGATAGCAATATTGATGTAACCAAGTTGCCAACTATTGAAGTCACATCAGGTGATTTAAGAGTGGGCAAAGCAAAAATCGAGGGCCATCGCTTAGTGATTCCAGTAACTAGAAAATCTCATTCAGCATCTACTTTAAAAATCTCAGACTTTAAGGTGACAGCAGGGCAAAATACAGCTTATGGCACTTATGAGGTAACTATTGGCGGCGGTGCATTATCTCATTTAGGTGAAGGAGAAATGAAAGCACCTGTTAAACAAGTAGCTTTTATAGAAGCTGTAGAAAATAAGCGCGCATCAAATGACCAAGTAGTAGAGCACGTAGGTGACAAAAAGGATCAAAAGGGTAGTTTAACAGCTGATATAGAGCAGTCAGATGAAAAAGAAAGCACTTCAACAGATGAAGTAAAAGAAGCAAATAAGAAAGAAGCAGCAAATGAGCAGATCATCAGCTTTAAAGCAGATGAAAAAGCTTATACTGTGGATGATGAAACGCATGAATTAAGCGTTGCACCTTATGAAAAAGATGACCAGCTTATGGTGTCAGCAGAAGGCGTTTTAGCAGTATTAGGATTAAGTGAAGAAGCATTTGAGTGGGAAAGTAGTACAAGAACAGTGACATTCAAAAGCCAGCCACAAGTTGCATTTACTATTGGTGAGGATGCAATGCATGTAGGGGATAAAGTTATACCATTAGAAACTCCAGCAGAGCTTACACATGGCAAAACTTATATACCTATGAATGCATTATGTGAAGCATTAGGCATGAGTTATTATTATGAAAAATCAAGTTTAACAATTTATAGAATATAAATTTTTTATAGAATATAAATTTTTTATAGGATATAAATT
>CALGWE010000164.1:0-3234 GCA_937935915.1 uncultured Clostridia bacterium | reverse complement strand
ATATTGAGACCGATACTTCTCTTAATCAACTTGCACATATGCTTAAGGCCAATCACTTTATCTCAAATATAGCTTATTTCAAACTAGAGGCGTATCTTTCTGATTTTAAACCACCCTTTATTCCTGGTGAATATACATTAAGTAGTAATATGTCTACTAATGAAATTTTAAAAATGCTTGCTACAGATTTTAATAATGAAGAAGAAACGGTACAGTTTACAATTCCTGAAGGCTATACGATTCCTCAGATCGCGGATATATTAGATCGTGAAGGCATTGTTGATGGCGCAGCTTTTCTAGAGGCAGTCCAAAATAAAACTTATGATTATGATTTCTTGCAAAATATTCCGGATACAGTGAATTATAAATTAGAGGGTTATTTATTCCCTGATACTTATATTGTACGAAAAAATGCCACCCCCGAAGAAATTATCATTAAAATGCTGATGCGCTTTAAAGTCATTATGGGCAATTATACAACCTACGTTGAACATACCAATTATAGCTTACATGACTTACTCACCATTGCTTCTATGATTGAGGGTGAAGCAAAGCTGGCTGAGGAACGTCCCACTATTTCTGGTGTCATTTATAATCGTTTAGATGCACATATGAACTTGCAAATGTGTTCTACCATTCAGTATTTACTTGATAAACGTAAAGCCACCCTTTCTCTAGATGATTTAAAAGTAGATAGTCCTTATAACACCTATCTCTATGCCGGTTTACCACCAGGACCTATTTGTGCACCTGGGGAGGCAAGTATCAAAGCAGCACTTTTACCTGAACAGCACAATTACTATTACTTTGTTGTCAGTGATACCTCCTCTGATGCCCATCATTTCAGTGAAACTGCCAAAGAACATAGAAGCGCTAAAATGCGTTATGCCCAAAGTATTGATAAAAATTTTTATGAATAACCAAAATGCAGCAAAGTCTAATCCCCTTTGCTGCATTTTTTATACTTATGCCTTTCTAAAATGTAATAATTAATATTCCCTGCTATATATTTGCATATATACCTTAGTGCGTGGTATACTCTATAAGGCTAGTAATAGACTCTTATACTAGGAATAACCTTGATTCACCCTCGTCTATTACAGTTTTTAATAATTAACAAAGTTATTACTATTAGGCCTTGACAGTAAATGACAAGGACTTTGATAATTATAAGGAAAAAATATTCCAGAAAGGGACGTTTTATGAGCGAAATAAATTATGGCTACATTGTTGATTATGTTCGTGCACTTCATACACCACCACAAAATCCAATTTTAGCAGAAATCGAAACAGCTATTGCTATGGGCGATGAAACATGGCCTATTATCAAACCTGAAGTGGCAGACTTTATGAAAGTTATACTTTCTATGATTAAACCACAAGAAATCTTAGAAATTGGAACAGCTGTAGGTTACTCTTCTATTTTAATGAGTGAGTGTTTAGCTGAAGGTGGGCATATTACAACTCTTGAGCGTTTTCCATATATGTTAAAACAAGCTGAAAAGAACATAAAAAAAGCTGGACTTGAAGATACTATTAAAATCGTGGTAGGAGATGCAGCTGAAACCCTCCTTACATTACCAAGCGAAAGCTACGATGTTATTTTTATGGATTGTGCCAAAGGACAATACATTAACTTCTTACCAGAATGTATTAGATTATTAAAACCTAATGGTTTACTTATTACAGATAATGTCTTACACAAAGGAGCTGTTGCTAAGTCTCGTTACTTAATCGAACGTAGACAACGTACAACTCATTCAAGACTACGTGATTTCTTATGGACAATCATGCATACACCAGAACTTAAATCAAGTGTTTTACCTTTTGGTGATGGGATTGCCCTTAGTTACAAAATTGGAGGAACAGAAAATGAGAACTAAAAAAGTAGAACTCCTTGCTCCCGCAGGAAGCTTAGAAAATTTAAAAGTTGCTGTACTTTATGGTGCAGATGCCGTATATATTGGTGGAAATCAATATGGTCTTCGTGCAAAGGCTAAAAACTTTACTGAAGAAGAAATGCGTGAAGGGATTGCCTTCGCTCATGAGCACGGTGTACAAGTTTACGTTACTGTAAATATCTTTGCACATCACCAAGACTTTGAAGGTATGAAAGAGTACTTCTTAAAACTTGATGAAATGGGTGTAGATGCATTAATTGTTGCTGATCCTGGTGTATTTAGCGTCGTACGCGAAGTGCTTCCAAACATGGAAGTGCATATTTCTACACAAGCTAACAACACAAACTTCCATACTGCGCTCTTCTGGGCAAAACAAGGTGCAAAACGTATCGTAACAGCACGTGAACTTTCATTCGAAGAAATCAAAGCAATGCACGATAACATTCCAGAAGATATCGATATCGAATCATTCGTACATGGTGCAATGTGTATGGCTTATTCTGGTCGCTGCTTACTTAGTAACTACATGACACATCGTGATGCAAATCATGGTGAATGTGCGCAACCTTGCCGTTGGAAATACCATGTTGTAGAATCTACAAGACCAGGTGAATACATGCCAGTTGAGGAAGATGAACGTGGTACTTATATTTACAACTCACGTGATCTTTGTATGATTGAATTCATTCCAGAACTTGTAGAAGCTGGTGTCTATAGCTTCAAAATCGAAGGACGTATGAAAACACCACTTTATGTAGCAACTGTTGTTAAAGCATATCGTGAAGCCATTGATACTTATTTCAGAGATCCTGCTGAATACGAAGCGAAAAAAGATTACTTCCTTCAAGAAGTAAGTAAAGCAAGTCATCGTCAATTTACAACTGGATTCTATGAACACAAACCAACATCTGAAGATCAAACATACGGTCACAACTCTTACGTAAGAAACTATGAGTTCTCAGGTGTTATTCGTGATTATGACGCAGAAACAGGTATGGTAACTGTTGAACAACGTCGTAAATTCTCTGTAGGCAATGAAGTTGAAATCTTAATTCCTCAAGGCGACTTTATTAAAACAACAATCGAAGAAATGTGGAATGAGGATGGGGAATCTATTGAATCTGCACCACATCCAATGCAAATTGTTAAATTCAAAGTACCTACTGCTGTGCCAGTACCTTCTATTCTTAGAAGATTTGTATAATAAAAAGTGTTGTGAACTAAGTTCACAACACTTTTTATTTATTGTCATTTTCTATTCTTGAACCATTTTTTGCTTTTTAATCCATCTTAAAACTTGACTAAAATTAAATATAGTAATCCCATAACGCTT
>CALGWE010000163.1:0-1029 GCA_937935915.1 uncultured Clostridia bacterium | reverse complement strand
TACATAAATATTTCCAGGTCCTACGATTTTATCTACTTTAGGAATAGTTTCAGTGCCATAAGCTAAAGCTGCAATAGCCTGTGCCCCACCGATTTTATAAACTTCATCTACACCTGCAATATAAGCAGCTGCTAAAACTTCTTGTGTTAAAGAACCATCTTTAGAAGCTGGTGTTGTCATCACAATACGTTTAACGCCTGCTACTTTAGCTGGAATGACATTCATTAGTACTGAAGAAGGGTAAGCTGCTTTGCCCCCTGGTACATAAACACCTGCAATCTCAAGTGGTGTCACACGTTGTCCTAAGATTTCTCCATTATCTTTAATATCTAACCATGTGTTTTGTTTTTGCTTTTCATGGAAAGCTTCAATACGTTTAGCAGATAAAATCATAGCTTCTTGTAAAGCTTTATCTAAACCTTCAAAAGCTGCTACCATCTCTTCTTTTGTTACACGTACATTAGCTGGTGTAATAGATGGGCAATCCCATTTAGCTGTATATTCAAATAAGGCAGCATCTCCTTTTGTACGCACAGCTTCTACAATCTCTTTTGCTGCAAGGGCATAATTACTTGTATCCATATTCCCACGCACTTTAAGAATATCTAAAAACTCTTGTTTTGCTGTTTCGGTCTCAATTATTCTAAGCATTTTCTCTCCTCCTTAAGTCTTCAATATTATTAAGTAAATTACGAATTGCGTCATGCTTTACTTTCATACTTGCAGTATTTACGATACATCTTGCTGAAAGTGGTTCAATATCTGCTAATACCACAAGACCATTTTCTTCTAATGTTTTACCACTTTCCACAATATCTACAATCACATCTGAAAGACCTACAATAGGTCCTAATTCAACAGAACCATTTAATTTAATAATTTCTACCGGACGATGGAACTTTTCAAAATAACTTTTTGCAATGGCTGGATATTTTGTTGCCACACGAATGAATTTGCCAGACTCTAAAAGTTCTTTCATTTCAGGCTTACCTGCTACTGCCATTTTACATTTTCCAAACTCTAAATCTA
>CALGWE010000162.1:0-1029 GCA_937935915.1 uncultured Clostridia bacterium | reverse complement strand
TCATTTTTAACGACTTTCATACGAATGACTTGTCCTAATTCCAATTGGAATGGACGGATAAAACTTTGTGCAATCGCTTCAATGCTGGCATTGTTCTCCTCATAGGTAAAGTCTATAGGGACTTCTTCTAAAACTTGTTGACACATTTGCCCTTCATTAACAAATAATCTCGTACGTAATATTTCATGACGCTTAATCATTTGTACTAAACATGATTTTAAACGTGTCACATCTATTTCCCCATGTATTTCATAACACTCTGGCATATTATACGCCACATGACTTTCATCCATTTGCTCGATTAAATACGTACGCTTTTGGGTAGAAGACATTGGATAATATGGCTTAAGTGTTGCCTTTTGCATAACTTCTGCAGTATGTGTTGTTTGCTTTTGAATAAAGGCTGCAAGCCCACGCGGCGTTTTGAATTCAAAGATTGTTTTTAAAGGTAGACGAAGTCCCATAACTGTTTCAATCTTATTAATCACCTTTGTTGCACGTAAGCTATGTCCTCCGATACTAAAGAAGTCATCTATTGCACTGACTTTAGTTACATTTAAGATTTGACTAAAGATCTCACAAAGAGTTTTCTCGGTGTCATTAGCTGGCGGCATATATTCCGTAGTAATGGCACATGTGATTTCTGGTAAGGCACGTTCATTTAATTTACCATTGCTGGTCATAGGAATAGTGTCTATTTGCATGATATAAGCTGGAATCATATAATGTGGTAAAGTAACTTGTAACTCACGTTTTAAAGCCGCTAAATCCACCTTTTCTGCAGCACAAACATACGCATATAAAGCTTTTTCATGCTGCTTATCTTCACGAACAATTACGGCGCAGTCTTGAATATAATCGATTTTTCTTAAAACCCCTTCAATCTCACCTGGTTCAATTCTAAACCCTCTAATTTTAACTTGTTTATCAATACGTCCTAAAAACTCAATATTTCCATCACTACGCCAGCGCACCAAATCCCCAGAACGATATAACTTCCCTTTACCAAATGGGTTTGGAATAAACTTT
>CALGWE010000161.1:0-2958 GCA_937935915.1 uncultured Clostridia bacterium | reverse complement strand
AAGAAATCAACGCATTAAATACAGAAATGCTCTCACAAGCACAAATTGTAACAAATCAAGTTCAGCATGAATTAACAATTACTGCTGAAGGCTCAAAACTTATTAATGAAACACAAATGCGTTTTGAAGTAATTGCTGAAAACTTCAAACGCTTCACTCATCTCATTGAAGATGAGCTAAGTAGTATTAATCGTCTAACAAGTAACTATGTAGATGTTCAGTCTAGTACACAAACAATTTCCTCTCTTCTAGAAGAAAATGCTGCTGCCATGGAGCTTGTAACTAATAATATTACAAATCAAAACACAGAACTCATCGAGCTAACATCTACTATGAAGCAAATTGCTGCTAACGGTAAAAACCTTAGAAATCATAAAGCATAACAAATAAAAACACTGTTACATGTCTAGAAATACTCTAACATGTAACAGTGTTTTTATTTATAAATCTTCAGCCTTCTTCGCCCATATACTCACTGCGTTTTATTTTAGATACCTTCCATCTTCTCCTAACTTTCCAACATTTGCATTTAATACATAGACACGCATATTACCTTTGCCTGTACTTGGTGCTGTAAGTGTATTATTTGTAACATTTACTTTGCTTCCTGTAATTACTTCTGTATAAGTACCATTTGGAATGTTTCTAAATGTTGCACCATCTGTAATTGTTACAAGTGCAAATGAATAAACCCCATTTTCGTTATAGCAACGTTTGAATGCCATATTACCACTAATATCAGCTGTTGAATATTGACCTTTTTGAAGGGCTGGTATATTTCTTCTGATGATATTAAGACGTCTAATATGTTGAGCAAGTGGGTGTTCTAATGTTTCTTTCATTGCACCTGTTGCATTTGTATACTTACCGAAGTCTGTTACATTTACACTGCCTTCGATATGATCTCCAAAATAAGCACGACCTGTTGTGCTAAGTGGTGCATTAGGACCTACATCGATAGGTGCACCTTTCATAAATTCAATTTCACTACCATAATAGATTGTAGGAATACCTCTAAATGTAAACATTAAGTTAAGGTTTTCTGCCCATGTTTCTTGTGTGCCAGCAAAACGTTGATTTTCTGGGGCATTATCTGGTGCATAGTCATGAGAATCCACATAAGTTACATTAAATGTTGCATCATTATAATATTTATCACCATCTAATGCTACGCTAAAGGCATCTCTTGCATTATTGAAGTTCCAGTGCATTGGGAAGTCAATAACGTCCATCCCACTTCTCTTACTCCAATCAGGTTTATGATAGCTATTGCCATATAATAAATAGTTATCACTTGTTGGTTGATTATCTTGCCATAAAGCAGCTGCAGAATTCACACGGTCACTTAATGTGCTCCATGGATATTCTTTGCTTTCAAGCCATGTATAGAATGGTGCTGAAACGCTAGGTGTATCATGATTCCATACTTGACGATATCTTGAAGCGATTTCACCAAACATGAAGAAATGGTCATTACCAGCTTCCTGTGCTGCTGCATATAATTGTGGCACAATATTATTGTTAAGTGATAATCTAGACATATGTTTCACTGTATCTACTCTAAATGCATCTACGCCCATTTTTAAGTAGTTTGAATAACAGTCTACTAAGTAATTTGTAACATTTAAGTTCTCTGTATTTAAATCTACACAATCCCCTGCAATTTGTCCTGTTTGTACAGAATACTCTTCCCAACCTAAACTCTTTTCATGATGATAAATTTGTGCTGTATCATTTGTATCTTCTTTCATCGCATCAATTCTAGCTGAATATTGCTCTGCTGGTGTTAATTCATCATAGTCTTCTGGTAATTTACCATTTGATATATTAACAAGACAATCAGAAGTACTTAAATCTCCTTGTTTCTCAAAGAGCGGGAATAAATTCTTTTCACCAAAATTACCTGTATGATTGAATACAACGTCTTGAATAACCTTTATTCCTTTTGCATGACAAGCATTAATTAAATCTTGATAAGTTGCGCCTTCTGATTCATAACGACTATCAACTTTGCTATGATCAATTGCATGATAGCCATGATAATCATAGCCACTAGCATTTTCTACAACTGGTGTAATCCAAATTGCACTAAAGCCTAATGCTTTAATATAATCAAGTTTTTCAATAAGTCCTTTGAAATCTCCACGCCAAGCTGGGTCAGAATCTGGATTTCCTGCCTTAGCATCATCCCAACAATGTACATTGTTACTTGAATCTCCATCATAAAATCTAGAAGTCATCACAAAATAAATGGTTTCATTTCTAAAATCATCTGCATAATTATCAATTGTATCAGGTCTTACATAAATAGGTTGAGGTGGATCTATAATAATTGGATCTATTATTTCTTCATCAGACCATCTGCCATCTCTATACCACCATTCACCTGCTTTACGGCTTAAATCTGCTGTTTGATTTTTGCCACCTTGGTTAAATATTAATTTGCTTGATGTAGCATTTAATGTATAAGTATACCAGTTTTCTTTTTCAAATTTCATAGGTACACCAGGCCAGCTTACAGCCTCTAAGTTTGTATCTGTTGCCCAATAATAAATATTTGGTAGCTCAGTACTATAATAGTGTACTGTAATGCTATCCACTGGAGCTGGTGGTATACCAATCGTTTCCTTCACTTTCCATTGCCACTCCTGGCCAGTCTACACTTGCTGTTTCTGGCATTGTGTTCCAATAGTAAAGACTTGCACTGCCTTTATCAGTTTTAAAGTGTAATACGATTTCAGAATCGGTTTCACCTTCAGGATTAAAAGCTGTAAAATTGCCGTTCTTATACCACCATTCACCTGCATTTAATGATAAGTCTTCTGTTTGTTTGCCACTGCCATTATTAAAAATAAGATTTGTATACTCAGTATTTAATGTATAAGTATACCAATCATCTTATATTTTTTATTTTCATAAAATATAGACCATTTTTTCAGGAATTTTTGTACAATATAG
>CALGWE010000160.1:0-2016 GCA_937935915.1 uncultured Clostridia bacterium | reverse complement strand
GTTATAGAAGGTAATAAACGTGTTAGTGTACTCAAGTATGTAGGAGGTACAACCATTAGTGGTCACGTTATTAGATTGATTCCAAGACGTAATCCAGAAGATATACAAAATAACATTTACTATGAATTTATGGATTTCTATAAGGTAACTAGAATTAATAGTATTTGGTTCTCTAAAGAAGGGTCATTTGACGAATTACTCAGTTACTTCGAACAATATCCTTTTGAAGTAGATGAAGATACTGAACCTGGAGAGAAGGGTAAAATCTTTTTAGCCAATCTGTATCGTCCTTTTAGACAAATTTATCATGAACAAGGGGGCGGTAAATTAAGTATTACAACAGGTGACGCCTTTTTAACATTCTTAAAGGTCTATGGTTTAGAAACTGAGATTACACCTGAGAAGCATAAAGCTAATATTAAAAGCTTAATTACTGAACTTCAAAGTTCTGTGAAAGATGTCGTAAGCGTTGAAACAGAGGCTATCGAAACACCACGTAAGAAATTACGCTTTAGCAACTTAACAGACTTTATGTTACCTAAGAAGAATCTAAAAGTTGCCTTTGTCTATGCAAAGCAATCTGATAACTCTGGTTGGGCATATAGTCATGAATTAGGTAGACTACATATTGATAATGTCTTTAAGGATCAGATTACAACTGAAAAAATCTGTAATGTACCTGAAGATGAACGTGCTTTTGAAACCTTTAAAATGCTCGCAGAAACAGGGTATGATATTGTTTTTGCAACGAGTCCAACATTTTTAGCACCAGCTTTAAAAGCAGCCATTGAGTTTCCAAATGTCAAATTCTTTAATTGTGCAGCAACACACTCCTATAAATCCTTAACTTTATATTATGGCCGTATTCATGAGCCACGTTATTTATTAGGTATGATTGCAGGTAGTATGACACAAACAAATGTGATAGGTTACGTTGCACCTTATCCTATTTCAGAAGTTATTAGTAGTATTAATGCCTTTACATTAGGGGCACGCGCTGTGAATCCTTATGTAAAAGTCAAAGCACTTTGGACAAATCGTTGGGATAATCCAGAAGGCGGCAAATGTATTGCTGAAAAACTATTAGAAATGGGTGCAGATATTATTTCTAATGAAGATTTACCAATACCAGGAGATATTTCTAAAGGGTATGGTGTTTATAAAATCGATGCCAAAACCCATGAGAAAACACATTATGCTATGGCTATTTGGAACTGGGGTGTATTCTATGAAGGGGTTATCCAAAATATCTTAAATGGTACTTGGCGTACTTTATACGAGGACTCTGAAAAACGTACAATTAACTTCTGGCAAGGTATGAATAATGGTATTGTAGATATTCTTTATTCAAATCGTAATATTAATGCACCGATGAAGTATTTGATTGAAAATATTAAGAAATCTATTATACGCAATGAATTTAATATTTTTGAAGGTCCTATTTATGATCAAAATAAGACACTTAAAGTAAAACGTAATACTTCACTTGATTATAGTGACATTGTACATATGGACTGGTTAGTAGATGGGGTAGAGGGTGAAATACCTGATATTAAGACACTGATTCCTACTGATCCTTTCTCATATATGAAGGGACTTACAGGCAAGGCTTAAGCCTTATAAGACACATATACATGATAAAGCGGCAGAACCCCAGGTTCTGCCGCTTTATATATTTTTAGGCTTTTGATTCCCAAGCTATAAGCACGTAATCTTTACCTGTTTTTTGTTTAAGTGCTTGTTCAACCTCATATAAATCTTGTTTTTCAGTGTCAGAAAGATTTGCAATACAAAATGTATTATTCATAGGTTAATTTGCTTCAGAAATTAATTGGTACTGTGCATTATATAATTTAGCATAAAGACCTTCTGGACGCCCCAGGAGCTCTGCATGGGTACCACATTCAACTATGCTACTATTATCAATAACTATAATTTTATCACAATCTTTAATAGTAGATAGGCGGTGGGCAATTACGAAAGAAGTACGTCCTTTTAATAATTTTTCAATACCTT
>CALGWE010000159.1:0-2148 GCA_937935915.1 uncultured Clostridia bacterium | reverse complement strand
GTATTTACATACATAGCATCGACTCCTTTGTTTGTCCGTCATACTCAAACTCTACACTATATATATGACCCCTTTTACCTCTGTATACCATCAAAAATACTGTACAACCTGTTCCTTTCCAGGTGGACACTTACTATCCATAGCCTTATTTGGAGCACAAAAATAAGGCTAAAACATAATCTTTTTCATTCGTTTATTATGCTTTAGCCTTTGTTTATATATTTAATATTATTTATAAGCTCGCAATTTATAAAGTTGCAATAACTTCAATTTCAACTTTTGCAGCTTTTGGAAGATTAGCTACTTGAACTGCACTTCTAGCTGGGTATGGTTGTGTGAAGTATTTACCGTATACTTCGTTTACAGCAACAAAATCATTGATATCTGCTAAGAATACTGTTGTTTTAACAACATTATCAATGCTTGTTCCAGCAGCTTCAAGTACTGCCATAAGATTTTTAATAGATTGCTCAGCTTGTTCTACTACTGTTTCTTTGAGTACACCATCTGCGTTCATCCCTAATTGACCTGATGTGTAAACCATTCCATTTGCTACGATTGCTTGTGAATATGGTCCAATTGCTTGTGGTGCTTTATCTGTGTGTACACTTTGTTTCATCTGTAAATCCTCCTGATTTAAAACTCTTATTTTTAATTGCTATCTTTATTATATGCATTCTTTTCTAGCTATTCAATGTCACGCCTTTATTTTTTCAAAACATTTTTATTTTGTTGTAATTATATATTTATTCAATAGAAGTTTTATATTTCCCCGTAAAACAAAAAAATCTTGATCGTTACCGATCAAGATACCATCTATTGGTGTATTTAATATTTTACTTAATGCATATAAGTTGTCTACTGAAGGTAAACTCTCCCCCCACTGCCATTTATAAATTGCCTGTGGTTGTTCAAACCCAAAGTACATCTGCAAGTCCTTTACTGATAATCCTCTAGCTTTTCTAAGTTTAACAATATTGGCACCTGTAGCCTTTAGATTAACTGTTGGGAACATATTTGTGCTCATCGCACACCTCCTGTAAATAATATTTGCAGCTATACAGCCATGTGTTAAACCTAACAGTAAGAAGTCAGCCCATCTAAACATTTCCCATGGATTTTATCGAGAATTAAGCATTAATAATTAATCATTAAATCTAAAGAAAATTAAACATTGACCACTGAGCATTAAGCACTAAGCATTAACAATTTAATCTCTATAGCATCTATAATCAGATTGCCTCAATGACCTAATGTTTTCACCGCTAACCCTTGGTGAAGGGGACTTCATTTAAGATTTTCGTATAACTACAAATATATTATATATTCTTTTTTACTAGACTTCTATCATTGTAATACTATTTGAAATCTGAAGACAAGTATCTACCTCACTTTCGAAGGCTTCAATCTCATCTGTCATGGTTTTAATAAGCTTTTCAGCCTCTAATGCATCTACAAGTCCATACTCATTAGCTGCACGATAAGGCTTTGCAATAGCATCATAACTTGCTTCAGTGATTTTTTCTTTTCCTTCTTTGCCATAAGCAGTAATAAGTAATGTTTCTATACTATCATCAACTCTACCATTCTCTGCATTTACTCTCCCAATTGCCTTTGCGTACTGCTCCGAAAGCCTGGCAACAAGTGCTCTTTCATAGGCAATAGAACTTTTCTTATCAATAGCTTCTGCTACTGTCATTTTTTTGCCTGCCACTTCTACCATTGTGACTGCGTTAGACTGAATAATGGCTGACTTAATCTGATTTCTACGCTTAATCAAATCTGTAATAGACATATAGTCTGCTTTTGCACGATTCTTGAATTCTTCTTTTGTCATTTCACTATTTACATTAGTCACAGACAACTTGGCTGCACTTATAAATTGCGCTTCCTCTATTTTACGATGAATTCTACTATCTAATAATTTTAACTCATTTAATCCTTTAGTTACTAACATTTTCTCCATGCCATAACCTCCTTGTATACTATACCTTTTTCAATTTATAGTTCTTCATTGCTGTACGTTCATCTCATTTATAAATCAAGTATAGTCTAATATGAAATATATGACATTAAACCTATAGTTTATACTATTTATAGATAAACCATTTTAAATACTTTTATATGCTTGTATGTTTTATGTTATTT
>CALGWE010000158.1:0-1484 GCA_937935915.1 uncultured Clostridia bacterium | reverse complement strand
TCTATTGCAGGGCCTAGTGAAATTTTAATCGTAGCAGATGAAACAGCTAATCCAACTTATGTGGCAGCGGATTTACTTTCACAGGCAGAACATGATGAACTTGCTTCAGCAGTACTCATTACAACAAGTAAAGCACTTGCTGAAAAAGTTGTAACTAAAGTCAATGAATTCGTGGAACAAATGCCTCGAAAAGCCATCTTAAGTGAATCACTTAAACACTACTGCGCAGCTATTATTGTGTCAAATATTGAAGAAGCATGTAATTTATCAAATCAAATTGCACCAGAACACTTAGAATTGGCTGTAGGCGCACCGTTTGAGGTTTTAACTAAGATTACAAATGCAGGTGCTATTTTCTTAGGACACTATACGCCAGAGCCTGTAGGGGATTATATGGCAGGTCCTAACCACGTCTTACCAACTAGTGGTACAGCAAGATTCTTCTCACCACTTGGTGTAGATGATTTCATGAAAAAAAGTAGTATTCTTTCATTTACACGTGATGCATTATTACCTATTGGAGAAGGAATCGTGAAATTCGCAGAAAGTGAAAGACTCTTTGCTCACGCACTTTCAGTTAAAGTTAGAATGGATGAAGAGGTGAAATAATGCGATTTTTAAGACCTAGATTTCAAGAGATGAAACCTTATCACAGTGCTTATGTGACAGAAGGTGTCATTTTAAATGCCAATGAAAGCCCTTATACAGCACCAGAAGGGTTAGTCGCCCATATGAAAAATTGGGTAGAAACAGAAATGCTAAGTTGTCGTTATCCAGATACAGATAGCTTAAAATTAGGTAAAGCTATTGCAAAACATTTTAATGTGGCAGTGGAAAATGTGGTATGTGGGGTAGGGTCAGATGAGCTGATTGATTGTATCTTAAGTAGTACGATTGAAGATCAAGATAAGGTTTTAATGCCTTATCCTTCATTTAGTATGTATGCACAATTCAGTGTTTTAAATAGCGCAAGTCTCATTAAAGTACCTTTAAATGCAGATTTTACTTATAATGTAGAAGCATTTATTGAAGCGATTCAAAAGCAGCAGCCTAAAGTTATTTTTATTTGTAATCCTAATAATCCAACAGGTTGCATTATGCAGATAACAGATATTAAACGTATCTTAGAAGCCTCTAAAGGGCTTGTCGTTTTAGATGAAGCTTATGCTGAGTTTGATGATTGCAAGGAAAGTGGTATTTCACTTATTCATGAATACAGTAATCTTGTTGTTTTAAAAACATTCTCTAAAGCTTATGCTTTAGCAGGGGCTCGTGTAGGGTATGGCATTGCTTGCACAGAGGTGATTGATTTAATTAATACTGTAAAAGTACCTTATAACCTCAATATCTTTTCTCAAGAAGCTGCTTATTGGGCAATTGAAAATACAGCACTTTATAAAGAGAATATCAAAAAAATTATTGATGAGCGTGAAGTACTCGATAAGGGGCTTGTAGCCTTAGGCATTACGACTTATCCTTCACAC
>CALGWE010000157.1:0-8123 GCA_937935915.1 uncultured Clostridia bacterium | reverse complement strand
AGGCCCATTAATTGGTTTTGGTGGTCTTATTTCTATTGTTCAAAAAGGTCTAGCCTCCTTAGATCGCATTACAGATTTAAAATTAAATTCTTCAGAAAATATGGCAGCCAATACAGACGTAGGGGGAATTACAGGTTTTTCAACAGGTATTCTTCAAGGCTGTAAGAATTATGGCGCCATAGGTTATGAACACATTGGTTATAATGTAGGAGGTATCGCCGGTAGACAATCTGGTTATATGAATGGCTGTTATAACTATGGCGAGATTTTTGGTCGTAAGGATGTAGGGGGCATTACAGGGCAAGTAGAACCTTATATTACATTACAGTTTTCAGATGATAAGCTAAATAACTTACAAGATGAACTAGATAAATTACAGCATATGATGAATACAGCCATAGATCATGCTAATGGTTATTCTAATCAAATGGGTGATGCCCTCAATAATACAAAAGGCTATATAGACTCAGCTATTGAGAGTACCCATTCCTTAACACGCCAAACAGAAGACTTATATAATGAAGCAATAGATAGTGTAAATGATATGAGTGCTAGGGTAAGTGATACATTAGATAGGCTTACTATAGCTTTTGATAAAGGTAGTGGTATGGGAGATGACATTACTGAGGCTACTAATCAGTTAAAGGAAGCTTTAGATGCCTTAGATATTACATCTAATCAAGGTAAAAAGGCCTTAGATAGTTTAAAGGAAACATTAAATAATATTAAGGACAATGGAGAGGATTATAGTAAGGCATTAGAAGATATCTCAGATGCCATAACAGCACTAAATGAGAGCATAGGGGATACAGATGAAATGGAAAGTGCGCTTAAGGCGTTATCTAGAAGCTTTGAAGCACTTACAGATAGTTTTAAGTCTATGAGTAGAAACGTAACCAATCTTAAAGAAGGTATAGAAGCTCTTGAGAAATGGACAAAGAATAATAAAGATTGGAACAATCTTAAATCAGGATTAAAAGAAGTAAGTGAAGCCTTACAAGAAGTGAGTAGGGCAACAAGTGAAGTGACAAATGCCATTAGTAAAGTACTAGAAGCTGTAGATGATGATGAAATGACTAAGGCTTTAGAGGGTTTGCAAAGTGCTTCTCTTCAATTAACAAATGCCATGGCACATCTAGAGAAAGCCTTAGGTGCCCTTGATAGTGAGGATATTTTAAATAGTGATTTTGACAAGATGATGGATGAAGCTAAAGCTGCAACAAATGATGTACAAAGCAGTATGAAAGAAATAAATACTGCTATAGGACATCTTGAAAAAGCTGTATCTAATGAAGAAGTAAATGCAGCACTTGCAGAATTGGAAACAGGGCTTAAGCATATGAGTAGTGCACTAGAGAAGCTCAATCGTGCTATAAAGAAAATTAATGAAGCAATCAAAGGCTTAGAAGAAGAGAAGGAATCTGGGCAACTTAAGGAGATTAAAACGCAAATAAGTGATGCATTAAAAGGCATGACCAATTCATTTGAAGAAGTTACAAGGGCTATGTCAGAGGTGCAAGGAGCTATAGAGCGTGTGGATGATCAGATTCAATATAAGAAGTTAGATAAGGCAAGTGATAAGTTAGAAACTGCTGTTAAAGGATTAGTAGCAGCAACTAAAGATACAGACCATGTTATAGATAGTTTAGAAGCTGTAATTGATGAAACAAAAGAAACCATTACACAAGGCGATAAGGTAACAAATAAAATCCAAGCAGCCATAGATACTTTACATAAGGTAAGTACAAAGAGCACAGATATGGCCAAGGATATACAAGCGATTGTAACAGACCTTGCTGACAAACCTCAGATTACTTTGCCAAATATTAATAGTAAGTACCAACAGACTACAAATGATTTAAATCATTGCCTGGGAAATATTTCTGATTCAATTGGTCATTTAAATAATACGATGCAAGCCAATAACAACTTGTTATTAGATGATTTAAAAAGTATTAGTGATCAATTTTATGTCGTTATAAATTTGATTATTGATGCGACTTTAGAGGATGAAGAAGACAAAGAGAAAGAGGATATTAAAGATAAGCTTGACGAATATCATGAAGACATTTCAGATCAGGATACAGATATAAATACCCAAGGTAAGGTTGCCAAATGTGGTAATGTAGGTGAGATACAAGGTGACGTAAATGTTGGTGGCATTACAGGATCTATGGCTATAGAATATGACTTTGACCCAGAAGATGATGTCCTTAAAAAAGGCCAAAATTCTATGAAGTTCCAATATTTATCTAGAGCTGTTGTAAGAGAGTGCATTAATCAAGGTAAGATTATAGGTAAGAAAAATTATATCGGTGGCATTGTGGGACGTATGGATTTAGGGTCTATTATAGAATGTACAGGATATGGCAGAATTGAGAGTACAGATGGTAACTATATCGGTGGCATCGCTGGTGCTTCCTATACACATATTAAAGATAGCTTTGCAATGTGTGTACTTTCAGGTGGTAGTAATATAGGGGGGATTGCAGGTTATGGTAGCAAAATGACACATAATTATGCCATGGTAGATATAGAAGATTATGCAGAATGTGTAGGTGCCATTGCTGGTAGTGTAGAAGAGATTAAGGAGCAAAACAATAACTATTTTGTAGATAGAGGCATAGCAGGTATTGATGGCATTAGTTATCAAGATAAGGCAAGTCCTATGGCTTATGATGCCTTTAGCAAAGTACCTAAGTTACCAAAAGAATTTACTTCACTTGCCCTTACCTTTGTGGCAGATGGGGAAGTAGTAAAGGAAATACCATTCAAGTTTGGTGAAAGTTTAGATGAAAGTACTTTGCCAGAAGTACCAGAAAAACAAGGTTACTATGGTAGGTGGCCAGATTTTAACTATAAAACATTAACCTTTAGTCAAACACTAGAGGCCATTTATACACCATATACTACAGTTATTGAAAGTACCACAAGTGAAGAAGGTAAGGCTTTAGCTTTAGTGACAGGTAATTTTGATTCAGATACAGTTTTAAGTGTAACTGATGCAAGTGTAGTACCACCTAGTGAAGCTGGTGACAAAGCGAAGATATGGGAGATCGTACTTAGTGATAATATGGCAAAGACGACTATGGATGAGGGGAAAGAAGTAAAGCCAACCTATGAAGTACGTCTATTAGTAGGTAGCAAACAAAAAGCTCAGATTTATGCACGTCAAAGTGATGGCTCATGGCAGAAGGTAAGTGCTGAGAAAAATGGCAGCTATATGATTGTTCAAATGGAAGGCCCAAGCGGTATTTATTGCATAGATTATAAGAGTTCTATTAAACAGATGATTTGTTTAATAGGTGGTATAGCAATTATAATAGGTATTATAATTACTTTGATTAAAAAGAAGAAATTTCGTAGTAATCAAGGGGATAAAATGACTCAGGAACAATCTATATAAAGGATTATTTTATCTAGGGAGAAATTAAAATGAAAAAGAAATATTGTTTACATATAATGGAATTGGTTATTCCTTTAAGATAAAAGGGAAATTTAAAGAAGATGATGAATTAAAGGGAGTTACACACTTTGAATATTACTTATTAGGTAAACATATAAGAAGTGGTATAAGAGATTAAGTATATATCATAAAAATAGACATAGTCTTTTGGGCTATGTCTATTTTTATATTTGAAAGTTAAGGATGTTTAGTAAGTTCTTTGCATGTAACTTCTGGATGATGATAGTGGGTACGATTCTGAGCTACACCTTGCCAGTCGATGGCATGGGTTGGACACCATTGAATACAAGCCATACACTTTTGACAAGTTGAACCAAAGGTAGGTTTACCATCAATTAAACTAACATTATGCATAGGACAAACAGATTGACAGATACCACAACCTTTACAGACTTCAGAGACGGTATATGTACGTGCTTGTACACCAAAGTTTTGAATAGCCTTTTGGAGACGAGGTTCATCATTTTTATTATAAAATAGTCCCTTTGGTAATGTAATAGGTGGATGTTTAGTGAGAATATCATTGCTGATTTTCTTAATTTTATGATTAGACCATGCAAGAACCAGTTTTTGATATATTTTAGGAGGCGCATCGTAAGAGAGAATATAATTTCCTGGATAAACAAGCATATATTCATAGCTGACAATGCCCTGAGCTGCATTAATAAGCTGCCTTAGATCTTCTGTGGCATGACCACGATTGCCACCACACCCAATAATCGTAAATATTGTTTGAGAAGGGGTTAGAGTAATGTCTTGAAAACATTGCTGAATAATATATGGGATGTGAGAATAATAAGAGGGTACGCAGAAGCCAATTAAATCATAATGAACAATAGAGACCTTATCATAGAGCAAATGTGTGATTTCTTTAAAAGTGGTATTTGGTAGCATACTACTTAATTTTTTTGCTGTGATGTAGTTATTACCTGTTCCAGAAAAGTAATAAATAATGCCTTGCATAGTCTTACCTCCATTATAAAAAATTTGAATAATAGAAAAATTTAATTTTAGTATATCATTAGTCATTATAAAATAATATACATTGACAAGCTTCTAATTGGAAAATATTAAAAAAGAGTAAGGATAGGGAGAGTGGGTAAAATAATTAAGATACTAGAATATAAGTAAAGGAAGATAAAGATGCTTTTAATTTTTGTAGGTGGTTTCTTAATGGCCCTAGCAGATAGTGTGCCCGGGGTATCAGGTGGTACCATTGCCTTTTTAATGGGCTTTTATGATAACTTTATTAATTCTTTAAGTAATATATTTTCAAGAAGCCGGGAGGCTAGGCTTAAAGCTTTAAAGTTTTTAGTTAACTTAGGGCTGGGGTGGATTATAGGTTTTGTAGCAGCAGTTTTTGCTCTAGATGCTGTATTTGAAAACTATATTTATGAAGTCAGTTCATTGTTTATAGGTTTTATAGTATGCTCCATTCCTATTATTTTAAGAGAAGAGTGGCAGGCCTTAAAAGGAAAGTACTTGAATTTAATTTGTACCATTATAGGGGCTATCATTGTAGTAGTCATTACTTATTTAAATACAAAATTTTCAGGTGGTAGTGGCGTTAATCTTAATAGTTTAAGCGTGCCCCTTATTATTTATGTATTTGTAGTAGGTATGGTAGCTATATCGGCTATGATTTTACCAGGAATATCTGGTTCTACATTGCTCCTTATATTTGGACTTTATATGCCTATTATGAGTGCAGTTAAAGAAGTAATGACACTTAACTTTAGATTTCTACCTATACTCATTGTATTTTGTATAGGAATATTAACAGGAGTTGTAGTAGTTATTAAAGGGGTGAAAGCTGCATTAAGGCATTATCGCTCTCAAACAATCTATACTATCCTAGGGTTAATGATAGGTTCCCTATATGCCATCTGCATAGGTCCCACAACAATAGAAGGCAATTATTTACCTATGAATATTTCTAACTTTAGCATAATCTTTTTTCTTATAGGAGGACTCATTGTTTTAAGTTTACAAGGCATAAAAGAATACAAAAATATTAAAACTAGATAACAGATAAAAACAGAAGGTATTGCAGTGAATTAAGCAATACCTTCTGTTTCATTAATTAGAGAAATGACAGGTACAAAGCAAATCTTTTGTATTAATCATACGTCTATGATAAAACAAATACTTTTAGTAATAGGTGCATAATCGTATTAATAGGTGTCATTATTGGCTTTATTAAGAAAAAGAGAATCAATAAAAGTTTAAGTATAAACTTGCAATAAAGAAGTTCAACATCTGAAGTGCTTGTTCATATAATATAGTAAAATTATATGTGATGAGGTGTAAATATGGCTACATTTGTAGAAAGTTATTTATTAAATTCCAGTGAGATACAAAGTGTAACAGCTAATAATCAAACGATTGTACCAAGAATAGCGCTTACAAGCTTTCAAGAAGTTAGGCTAACTATAAGAGGTGCAGTATTTAGAGCAGATAGTCAGGATGCTATTCCTATAGGTGGTGCCATTGTTACAGTTTATGAATCTGATGGAAGGCCAATAGCAGAAAGTATAACAGCACAGTCGGGCCCAGAAGAGGGCAGTTACACTATTGTATTTGATGGCAGTTTGAATACGACTTATACAATTACAGCTACAGCACAAGGTTTTGATCCGGTAACACGTACAGTTATATTTGAAAATACAGTAAATACAGTAGTCATCTTATTATTAAACAATGATACAAGTACACCTATTATATATGGTACTGTTGTAGATTCCACAACAGGAAAAGGTATACCGGGGGTAAATATTAATATATCTGGTGGAGATAGTGTTGTTAATGTTAGAACAATAGCTAATGGTGTGTTTTTAGCTTATGATACCTTTAGAACAGGGGTAAGTTATACTGTCATAGCTAGTTTATTGGGCTATATTCAAACTACTCAAACTGTACAAATTCCTGAGGGAAGTGTAGGAAGAAATCTATTGATTACTTTAAGTAAAGATACAACCAATTTAACGAATATAGTAGGGCAAGTTGTTGTTGAAGGAAGTGATCCACCTGTGGGTATTCCTAATGCTTTAGTCGCTTTATATGTCGTAGGTTCACAAATAGGTGTCAATGAGCAGGTGGTCCAAACAGTATTAACAGATGAATTTGGCAGTTATACATTTACAGAGATTGACCCTTCATTAGACTATATTATTAGAGCTACGAAGGTTGTACCAGTCACACTACCAACACGTTAACTGGATATAAGTTTTGATTTAGTTTTATAGAAAATATATAAAGTGGTTAAAATAAAACATATCAAAATATACAAAGGATGGCTCATCGACTTTATTATTGTTATTATTAACCTTGTAAAAAAGGCACTCAGAAAATATCGTTCGCAAACAATCTATACTATCCTAGGGTTAATGATAGGTTCCCTATATGCCATCTGCATAGGTCCCACAACAATAGAAGGTGACTATTTACCTATGAGTATAACTAATTTCAGCATTATATTCTTTTTAATAGGAGGCCTCATTGTCTTAAGCCTACAAGGTATAAAAGAATACAAAAATATTAAAACTAAATAAAAAATAGGATGCCGCAACAACTGTTATTTTGCGACATCCTATTTTTTATATAAATGTAGTTTATACAGTTACATATTACGCATCTACATATAATGCATAGACTTATATATAAACTATACATTTATATAAACTGGTTTCTTCAAGTACCTTCAAGATGAAAATATTAACTTTTTCTTTCTCATCACCTATTGTATTCAAATGCTAGCTGGTGGGAGTGTGGTTCGTAGGCTACCTGTGGAGTAATTTGATGATACGTTTAGTGAGATAAGTAAAGAGGTTTTAGGTGTGTTGTCTGAACGCAGCGGAGCGAAGTGAGTTCACACCGTTTCTTTACTTATCGAACTTTAACGTATCACAAATTACGGAATGAGTAGAATACGAACCACACTCCCACCAGCGGAACATTTTAGAAAACAATAGTCACAACCATCTTGCAAGTTTCCTTAGCTATAACATTATGCTCGATTTTAGCATCGAAGGCTAAGATATCACCAGCTTGTAAGTCAAAGTGTCTACCATCTGTAAAAGTCATATCTGCAGATCCACTTATAATTTGAATGGTTGCAAAACCATTGTGGGTATGATTTGGTAAGCCTTTACCTGGTTCAAAAACAAAACAAACAACTTTAAATTTTTCAGTTTGGAATAAAATTTGTCTACCGTCTACAGAGCTTAAGCTAATTGGTTCCATAATTCTTCTCCTTTATTATAAGCGTTGTTGTAAGCAAGTTTTAAGGTCTTCATCTGGTGTACTAATTGGTGTTAGGTTGAAAGTATCTACAAGATATTGGAGTACTCTAGGGCTAATGAAAGCAGGAAGTGATGGTCCTAAATAAATATGTTTAACACCTAATGAAAGTAGTGCAAGTAAGTCAGCTACGGCCTTTTGCTCATACCAAGATAAAATAATAGAAAGAGGTAAGCCGTTTACATCTGTTTGAAAAGCATCTGCAAGGGAGGTAGCAATTTTAACAGCAGAGTAAACGTCATTACATTGACCTACATCCAGAAGTCTTGGAAGGCCAGCCACTGTGCCGAAGTCTAATTTATTAAAACGATATTTACCGCAAGCAAGGGTGAGAATGATACAGTCATCAGGTACTTTT
>CALGWE010000156.1:0-34902 GCA_937935915.1 uncultured Clostridia bacterium | reverse complement strand
GGATGATTTCTTCAGCTGCAAGGCGGAGGAATGAGGCGTAGCGGTGGCTACGGCGCTTGACGACAAGTTGATTCTTTTTTGTTTCGACATACAAGCCCAAATTCAATAAAAAATTGTACGGAATCAAGTACAAAAAAATATCAAAAAAAGTGAAAAAAACACTTGCATTTTTCTGAGAGGTCGTGTATACTCTCAATTGTTGTGACATTGATAGCAATGAAGCGCGAGGTTGCTGCCACAGAGATGGCAGGTTTTCCGTGGAGCGAATGTCAAGTTTGAAAACTGACGACAAGTCACTGTACAAGTTCAGAAGACCATCCAGGGATGGCGTGTGTGGTAAAAAATCGAAAGACACACACGGAGATGTGTACAGTCGCCGCTTGTCGTACTGCTTGAAAAGTACGAATAGGAGGAGACTTTTTTTATGGCAAATCAGGTAATGAGAATCACATTAAAGGCTTATGATCATCAGTTAGTAGATGCATCAGCAGCAAAAATCATCGAGACTGTTAAAAAGAACGGAGCAATGGTAAGCGGACCGGTTCCACTTCCAACTAAGAAAGAGGTTGTTACAATCTTAAGAGCCGTTCATAAATACAAAGATTCCAGAGAACAGTTCGAACAGAGAACTCATAAGAGACTGATCGATATCCTTACACCAACACAGAAGACAGTAGATGCTCTGTCAAGACTGGAAATGCCAGCAGGTGTTAACATCGATATCAAGATGAAGACTAAATAATTAGTCATCAACCCCAATTTGATAATGCTATAAGCATTAAGCTATTTACTATATGATTGCCGGTAATCGGTAATCCGCTATAAGGAGGAAGAAAGAATGAAGAAAGCTATTTTAGCTACTAAAGTCGGAATGACTCAGATCTTCAATGAAGACGGCCAGTTGATTCCGGTAACAGTTTTACAGGCTGGTCCTTGTGTCGTAACTCAGGTTAAGACAGAAGAGAACGATGGATACGAAGCAGTTCAGGTTGGATTCGGAGACATCAGAGAAAGCCTTGTTAACAAACCGGAAAAAGGACACTTTGACAAAGCTGGCGTTGCAGTAAAGAGATTCGTTAAAGAGTTCAGATTTGATAACGCTGCTGAATATACAGTAGGACAGGAAATTAAAGCTGATATCTTTGCAGACGGCGATCACATTGATGCAACAGCTGTTTCCAAAGGTAAAGGTTTCCAGGGTGCGATCAAGAGACATGGTCAGTCAAGAGGACCTATGGCTCACGGTTCTAAATATCACCGTCATGCAGGTTCCAATGGTGCTTGTTCTGATCCGAGCAAGGTATTCAAAGGAAAACACATGCCAGGTCATATGGGAAATGTTCAGGTTACTGTACAGAACCTTGAGATTGTACGCGTAGATACAGAAAATAACTTACTGTTAGTTAAAGGTGCTGTTCCAGGACCTAAGAAATCTTTGGTTACTATCAAAGAGACAGTAAAGTCCTTATAATAAGAAAGGAGGAGCACACAAATGGCAAACGTAACTGTTTATAATATGGAAGGCAACGAAGTTGGAACAATGGAACTGAATGATGCAGTATTCGGCGTAGAAGTCAATGAGCATCTTGTTCACCTTGCTGTTGTTCGTCAGCTTGCAAATAATCGCCAGGGTACTCAGAAAGCTAAAACACGTTCTGAAGTAAGCGGCGGCGGAAGAAAACCGTGGAGACAGAAAGGAACAGGTCATGCTAGACAGGGTTCCATCCGTGCACCACAGTGGACTGGCGGCGGTGTTGTATTCGCTCCGGTACCAAGAGATTATGAAGTAAAAATGAACAAGAAAGAAAGAAGAGCTGCTTTAAAATCTGCTCTGACTTCCAAAGTTCAGGACAATAAATTAGTAGTTGTTGATGCTCTTACATTAGCAGATGTTAAGACAAAGGAAATGCAGAAAGTTCTTACAAACCTGAAAGCTGAGAAAGCTCTGGTTATCACAGCAACAGATGACAAGAACGTAATCCTTTCCGCAAGAAACATCACTGATGTTCAGACTGCAACTCCAAGTACTATCAACGTATACGATGTTATGAACCACAACACCGTAATCGTAACCAAAGATGCTGTAGCATCCATCGAGGAGGTATATGCATAATGGCTGATATCAAGTACTATGACGTAATCAAGAAACCAGTGATTACAGAAAAATCTATGAATGCAATGGCTGAAAAGAAATACACTTTCTTAGTTCATCCGGAAGCAAATAAATCTCAGATCAAAGAAGCTGTAGAGAAAATGTTCGAAGGAACAAAAGTAAAGAGCGTTAACACCATGAATATGGATGGAAAGAAAAAACGCCGTGGTATGACAGTTGGAACAACTGCTAAAACCAAAAAAGCTATCGTAGCTCTGACAGAAGACAGCAAAGATATCGAAATCTTCGAAGGACTTTAATTAACAGATAGCGAGTGATAACATAGGTTATTGCGAATATGTGCACGAAAGCACGAGAACAAATTCGAAAGGAGAACAAAAATGGGAATCAAAAGTTATAACCCATATACACCGTCTAGAAGACATATGACTGGTTCCGATTTCTCAGAGATCACAAAATCTACACCAGAGAAATCTCTTACCGTGTCTTTAAAGAAAAACGCTGGACGTAACAACCAGGGTAAGATTACAGTTAGACACCGCGGAGGCGGAAGCAGAAGAAAATACAGAATCATCGACTTCAAGAGAAGAAAAGATGGAATCCCTGCAACAGTTAAAACAATCGAGTACGATCCGAACAGAACAGCTAACATCGCTCTGATCTGCTACGCAGATGGCGAGAAAGCTTACATCCTCGCTCCAGAGGGACTTAAAGTAGGCCAGAAGGTTTACAATGGTCCGGAAGCTGAGGTTCGTGTTGGAAACTGCCTCCCACTGGAGCTTATCCCGGTTGGTACTATGGTTCACAACATTGAGCTTCATCCTGGAAAAGGCGGACAGATGGTTCGTTCTGCAGGAAACGGCGCACAGCTCATGGCTAAAGAAGGAAAGTACGCAACACTTCGTCTTCCTTCCGGTGAGATGAGAATGGTTCCGATCGTATGCCGCGCAACTGTTGGTGTAATCGGAAACGGAGATCACAACCTTATTAACATCGGTAAAGCCGGACGTAAACGTAACATGGGTATCAGACCTACAGTTCGTGGTTCCGTAATGAACCCGAATGACCATCCACATGGTGGTGGTGAAGGTAAGACCGGTATCGGACGCCCAGGTCCTTGTACACCGTGGGGCAAACCTGCTCTCGGCCTGAAGACCAGAAAGAAAAACAAACAGTCCAACAAGTACATCGTAAGAAGACGCGATGGAAAAGCATTATCGAAATAATAAGGAGGAGAAAGCATGTCTCGTTCACTGAAAAAAGGACCTTTTGCAGACCAGAGCTTACTTAAAAAAGTAGACGCTCTTAATGCTGCAAATGATAAATCCGTAATCAAAACTTGGTCTCGCCGTTCCACAATCTTCCCGTCTTTCGTAGGACACACAATCGCTGTTCATGACGGAAGAAAACATGTGCCGGTATATATCACAGAGGATATGGTAGGACACAAACTTGGTGAGTTCGTTGCAACAAGAACTTACAGAGGACACGGAAAAGACGAGAAGAAGTCCGGAGTACGCTAGTCATCAGATTTATAACTGCCCGCTGTCAATTTAAGACAGCTGGCAGATAACTTAGATATCGAATTTAAGAAAGGAGGCACTTTAAGATGGCAAAAGGACATAGAAGCCAGATAAAGAGAGCCAGAAATGAGAATAATAGAGAGACAAGGCCGTCTGCAAAGTTATCTTATGCAAGAATTTCTGTTCAGAAAGCCTGCTACGTATTAGATGCGATCCGTGGCAAAGATGTACAGACAGCACTTGGTATCCTGACATACAATCCGAGATACGCTTCCAGCGTGATCAAAAAACTGCTTGAGTCAGCAGTAGCAAACGCTGAGAACAACAACGGAATGAACGCAGACAACCTTTATGTTGCAGCATGCTATGCAGATAAGGGACCTACAATGAAGAGAATTCAGCCGAGAGCACAGGGTAGAGCTTACAGAATCGAGAAGAGAACTAGCCATATCACAGTTGTGCTTGATGAAAGGTAAGGAGGAAAAGCATGGGACAGAAAGTTAATCCGCATGGCCTTAGAGTCGGAGTTATCAAGGATTGGGATTCCAGATGGTATGCAGAAGACAAGTTTGCTGACTACCTGGTAGAAGACTACAACATCAGAACATTCCTTAAAAAGAAATTATACAGTGCAGGTGTTTCCAAGATCGAGATCGAGAGAGCATCTGACAGAGTTAAGATCATCATCTACACAGCTAAACCTGGTATCGTAATCGGTAAAGGCGGAGCTGAGATCGAAAAAGTTAAAGCTGAATTAAAGAAATTCACAGACAAGAAACTTATCGTAGATATCAAAGAAGTAAAGAGACCAGACAAAGATGCTCAGTTAGTAGCAGAGAATATCGCACTTCAGCTTGAGAACCGTATCTCTTTCAGACGTGCTATGAAATCTACAATGCAGAGAACAATGAAGGCCGGAGCTAAAGGTATCAAAACATCCGTATCCGGACGTCTTGGCGGTGCTGATATGGCTCGTACAGAGTTCTACAGCGAAGGAACTATCCCGCTTCAGACACTTCGTGCAGATATTGACTATGGATTCGCAGAAGCAGACACAACATACGGCAAAGTTGGCGTAAAAGCTTGGGTCTACAATGGCGAAGTACTTCCAACAAAAGGAACTAAGGAAGGGAGCGATAAATAATGTTAATGCCAAAAAGAGTAAAACGTCGTAAACAATTCCGTGGGCGTATGACAGGTAAAGCTACCCGTGGTAACAAAATCACTTATGGTGAATACGGTATTGTTGCAATGGAGCCAGCTTGGATCACATCTAGACAAATCGAAGCAGCTCGTATCGCTATGACACGTTACATTAAACGTGGTGGTAAAGTATGGATTAAAATCTTCCCAGATAAACCAGTAACAGCTAAACCAGCTGAAACAAGAATGGGTTCTGGTAAAGGTTCATTAGAATATTGGGTAGCAGTTGTTAAACCAGGCAGAGTTATGTTTGAGTTAGCAGGTGTAGCAGAAGAAACAGCTAGAGAAGCTTTAAGACTTGCAGTTCACAAATTACCAATGAAATGCAAAATCGTTTCTCGTGCTGAACAAGAAATGGCAGGTGATGGTAGTGAAGAGTAGAGCATTCTTAGAAGATATAAGAACTAAATCAGCTGAAGAATTACACGTTGAATTGGTAAATGCGAAAAAAGAACTTTTTAACTTAAGATTCCAAAACGCTACCAATCAATTAGATAATACAGCAAGAATCAAAGAAGTAAGAAAGAATATCGCACGTATTCAAACTATTATTACACAAAAAGCAACTGTGTAATAGAGAGGAGGCAAGCTCGTGTCAGAAAGAAATTTACGTAAAACATTAATTGGTAATGTAGTTAGCAATAAAATGGACAAAACTATTACTGTAGCGGTAGTAAACAATGTTAAGCATCCTCTTTACGGAAAAATCGTAAAAAGAACTTACAAATTACACGCTCATGATGAAAATAATGAGTGCCAAATCGGTGATAGAGTTAAAGTTATGGAAACAAGACCTTTATCTAAATCTAAACGTTTTAGACTTGTTGAAATAGTAGAAAGAGCGAAATAATAATAGAAATCTTGAAAGGAGGTCACTTCTCATGATACAACAAGAGAGTAGATTAAGAGTAGCTGATAACACAGGAGCTAAAGAAATTCTTTGTATCCGTGTTCTTGGTGGCTCAACAAGAAGATATGGTAACATTGGTGATGTTATCGTAGCTACAGTTAAAGACGCAACACCAGGCGGCGTTGTTAAAAAAGGTGACGTAGTTAAAGCTGTTATCGTTCGTACTAAAAAAGGTGTTAGACGTCAAGACGGTTCTTACATCAAATTCGATGAAAATGCAGCAGTAATCATTAAAGAAGATAAAAATCCAAGAGGTACACGTATCTTTGGACCAGTTGCAAGAGAGTTAAGAGAGAAAAAATATACAAAAATCTTATCACTTGCTCCAGAAGTACTATAAGGAGGTGTGAATAGTGAAAACTAAACTTAGAAAAGGCGATAGAGTAGTAATCATCGCTGGCAAAGACAAAGGTAAAGAAGGTAACATCACTTTCATCGATCGTAAAAACGGCCGCGTAGTTGTTGAAGGTTGTAACATGATTACAAAACATCAAAAAGCTAACGCTGTTAACCAAGGTGGTTTAATCGAAAAAGAAGCACCTATTCACATGTCAAATGTAATGTACGTGCACAATGGTAAACCAGCACGTTTAGGTGCAGAAATTAAAGACGGTAAAAAAGTTCGTGTTGCTATCGTTAACAAAGAACGTATCGTTATTGAATAATTAGCGGAAGGAGGACAATGACGATGAGTAGATTAAGAGAAACATACAAAAATGAAATCATGGGTGCTATGACAACAAAATTTGGTTACAAAAACCAAATGCAAGTACCAAAAATTGAAAAAATCGTAATCAACATGGGTGTTGGTGAAGCTAGAGATAATGCTAAAGTATTAGAAAATGCTGTTGGCGATATGCAAATGATTTCTGGTCAAAAACCAGTTATCACTAAAGCTAAAAACTCTGTTGCTGCATTCAAACTTCGTGAAGGAATGCCAATCGGATGTAAAGTAACACTTCGTGGTGAGAAAATGTACGAGTTCTTAGATCGTTTAGTAAACTTAGCTCTTCCACGTGTACGTGACTTCCGTGGTGTAAGCGCTACAGCTTTCGATGGTCGTGGTAACTACGCTTTAGGTATCAAAGAACAACTTATTTTCCCAGAAATTGAGTATGATAAAATTGATAAAGTTCGTGGTATGGACGTAATTATTGTAACAACAGCTCACACAGATGAAGAAGCTCGTGAACTGTTAACACAATTCGGTATGCCTTTTCAAAAATAAGGAGGGTAAATAGAATGGCAAAGAAATCTATGAAAGTTAAGCAACAAAGACCAGCTAAATTTTCAACTCAAGCTTATACAAGATGCCGTATCTGTGGACGTCCACATGCATACATTAGAAAATTCGGTATCTGCCGTATTTGTTTCAGAGAATTAGCATACAAAGGTCAAATCCCTGGCGTTAAAAAAGCTAGCTGGTAAGAGAAGGAAAGGAGGCAAATATTATGACAATGAGCGATCCTATTGCAGATATGTTAACAAGAATCAGAAACGCGAACATTGCGAAACATGACGTAGTTGAGGTTCCTGCTTCAAAAATGAAAAAAGCGATTTCTGAAATCCTTGTAAATGAGGGTTATATTAAAGGATACGAAGTAAAAGAAGATGGTGTTAAATCTACTATTCGTATGACTTTAAAATATGGTAAAGACAAAAATGAGAAAGTAATTTCAGGTATTAAAAAGATTTCTAAACCAGGTCTTCGTGTATACGCAGACACAAACAACTTACCAAAAGTTCTTGGTGGTCTTGGTACAGCGATTATCTCTACAAACAAAGGTGTAATCACTGACAAAGAAGCTAGAAGATTAGGTGTTGGTGGCGAAGTAATCGCATTTATCTGGTAATAAGCAAAATAAGTTAAGGAGGTGCCATTTATGTCACGTATTGGTAAACAACCAATCGCGGTTCCAGCAGGTGTTACAGTAACAATTAGCGCTGCTAATGAAGTTGTTGTAAAAGGTCCAAAAGGAACTCTTACTCAAACATTTGATACAGCAATGAACATTGCTTTAGAAGAAAATCAAGTTGTGGTAACAAGACCAAACGACTTAAAAAGAAATAGATCTCTTCATGGTTTAACAAGAACACTTATTGCTAACATGATCGAAGGTGTTACTAATGGTTTCACAAAAGTGTTAGAAATCAATGGTGTTGGTTACAGAGCACAAAAACAAGGTAAAAAATTAGTTCTTTCTTTAGGGTACTCTCACCCAGTTGAAATGGAAGATCCAGAAGGTCTTTCAACAACAGTAGATGGAAACAAAATCACAGTAGCAGGTATTGATAAAGCAGCTGTAGGTCAATTCGCAGCAGAAATTAGAGATAAACGTAGACCAGAGCCATACAAAGGTAAAGGTATTAAATACATTGATGAAGTTATCCGTCGTAAAGAAGGTAAAACAGGTAAAAAATAATAAGTAAAGGAGTGACATCCGGATGATCAGAAAACAATCTCGTAGCAAGATTCGTGTTAAAAAACACAACAGAATGCGTAACAAGATTCAAGGTACTGCTCAAAGACCAAGACTTGCTGTATTCAGAAGTGAAAAACACATCTACGCTCAAATCATAGATGATATGACAGGAACAACTTTAGTTGCAGCTTCAACAGTTGAAAAAGAAATCGCATCTGCATTAGAAGCAACATCTAACGTTGCAGCAGCAGAAGCTGTTGGTACAGCAATCGCTAAAAAAGCAGCAGCTAAAGGAATTGAAAATGTAGTATTCGACCGTGGTGGTTTCTTATATCATGGTAGAGTAAAAGCATTAGCTGACGCAGCTCGTGAAGCTGGGTTACAATTCTAGTAAAGGAGGGAAATAAGAAAATGGCTAAAAGATTAAGCATTGATCCAAGCACAATGGATCTTCAAGAAAAAGTTGTTACAATCAAACGTGTAACAAAAGTAGTTAAAGGTGGTCGTACTTTCCGTTTCTCTGCTTTAGTAGTAGTTGGTGACGGAAACGGTCATGTTGGTGTAGGCTTAGGTAAAGCTATGGAAATTCCAAACGCTATCCAAAAAGCTATCGACGATGCTAAGAAAAACCTTATCTTCATCGAAAGAAACGATGTAGATAGTATTCACCACGAATGGATCGGTGAATTCGGAAGTGCTAGAGTACTTCTTAAACCAGCTAAAGAAGGTACTGGAGTTATCGCAGGTGGTCCAGCTCGTGCTGTACTTGAACTTGCAGGTATCCGTAACATCAGAACTAAATCTTTAGGATCAAACAACAAGAAAAACGTTGTTCACGCTACAATCGAAGGTCTTGCAGGATTAAAAACACCTTCAGAAGTAGCTAGATTACGTGGAAAATCAGTAGAAGAGCTTTTAGGTTAATAGGAGGAAGAGTCAATGGCTAAGATCAAAGTAACATTAGTTAGATCTACAATCGGGGCGATTCCAAAACACAAAAAAACTATAGAAGCGCTCGGATTAAGAAAAACAAACAGCTCAAACATTCACGAAGATAATGCAGCTATCCGTGGAATGGTTAAGCAAGTTAGTCACTTAGTAAAAGTTGAAGAAATCAACGAGTAATAGATAAGATATTTAAAGAAGGAGGTGCCAAAGACATGAACTTAAGTACATTAAGACCAAACGAAGGTTCAAAAAGATCATCTTTCCGTGTAGGTAGAGGACATGGTTCAGGTAACGGTAAACAAGCTGGTAAAGGACACAAAGGGCAAAAAGCTAGAAGTGGTGGTGGAGTTAGACCTGGTTTCGAAGGTGGACAAATGCCATTATACAGAAGACTTCCTAAACGTGGATTCACAAACCGTAACAGCTTAGAAATCGTTGGTATCAACGTAGAATTATTAAACCGTTTCGAAGATGGTGCTGTTGTAACAGTTGAATCTATGATTCAAGCTGGTATCATCAAAAACCCAAGAGATGGTGTTAAAATCCTTGGTAAAGGTGAAATCACTAAAAAATTAACAGTTCAAGCTAACGCTTTCAGTGCTAGTGCGAAAGAAAAAATTGAAGCAGTGGGTGGAAAAACAGAAGAGGTGATGTAGGTGGATCTATTCAAAACTCTTAAGAATGCTTGGAGAGTGCCAGAACTACGTAAGAAAATTTTATTCACACTTTGGATGTTTCTTTTTATCAGAATTGGTGTAGCTATAACAGCTCCTGGTGTAAACCGTGACGCTATCGTAGCGAGCACCAGTACTGCATCAGATTTTATGAACATGATCACAGGTGGTGCTCATAAAGAATTAGCGATATTTGCTTTAGGAGTAGGACCATATATCACCGCTAGTATTATCATGCAGCTTCTTCAAATTGCAATTACAAAGCTAGAAGAATTAGCAAAAGAAGGGGAACAAGGTAGAAAGAAAATAAACCAATATACACGATATGTAACATTAGGTTTAGCAATACTTCAATCTTGGGCAACTACATTCATGGCTTCTAGAAGTGGCGTGTTAGTAGACAATTCAATTTCAACATTTTTACTTGTAATGCTTTCATTCGTTGCAGGTTCAATGCTTGTAATGTGGATTGGTGAGCAAATTACTGCTAAAGGTGTTGGAAATGGTATATCATTATATATCTTCATCAGTATTATTTACTCATTACCTACTAACTTAAAAGGATTGTATGAGACAAACGGTTATCTTATCCCAACGATTGTATTAATTATATTTGTACTTTTAATTGGGTTTGCAGTATTTATGGCCCAAGGTGAGAGACGTGTAGCGGTACAATACGCAAAGCGTACAGCTGGGCGTAAGGTATACGGTGGTCAATCACAACATATACCTATTAAAGTAAATTTAGCAGGTGTAATGCCTATTATCTTTGCAATGTCTATTATGAACTTCCCACAAATTGTAACAAATTTAGTTGGAGCACAAGCAACAGGCATTTGGGCAAGGATCTTAGGATGGCTTAACTGGACTAAACCAGTTGGCACAGTAATTTATATTGTACTCATCTTCGCATTTGCCTTTTTCTATTCAACGATTGCATTCAATCCTATGGAAATTGCATCAAATATGAAAAAAGGCGGTGGCTTTATTCCTGGTATTAGACCAGGTAAACCAACATCAGATTACTTAACAGATGTAGCGAATCGTATTACACTCTTAGGAGCTATCTTCTTAGCAGTGTTAGCATTAGCACCATTACTTTTCCAATACATCTTTGGTATTCAAGTTGCGTTCTCAGGAACATCACTTCTCATCGTAGTAGGTGTTGTACTTGAAACACTTAAACAAATAGAGTCACAAATGTTAATGAGACACTATAAAGGATTTTTATAAAATAAAACGGGGGTTGCCGCTATGAGATTAATATTATTAGGTGCACCTGGCGCAGGTAAAGGTACACAAGCAGAAATGCTAACAAAACTATATGATATTCCATGTATCTCTACAGGAAATATTTTTAGAGAACATATCTCTAACAATACTGAGCTAGGACAAAAAGCAAAAGCATACATGGATGAAGGAAAATTGGTGCCAGATTCTCTTGTTATTGAGCTTGTTAAAAGTAGAATTACACAAGATGATTGTAAAAATGGGATGATCTTCGATGGTTTCCCAAGAACTATTCCTCAAGCTGAGGCATTAGATGTAATGCTTAAAGAGTTAAATATACCAATTGACTATGTTGTCAATGTAGATGTACCAGACGAAATGATCGTAGATCGTATGGCTGGTAGAACAGTTTGCCCTAGTTGCGGCGCTTCTTACCATAAAATAAATAAACCAGAAGCAGTTGCTGGTAAGTGTGATCTTTGTGGGGCAGACCTAATTCAGAGAGAAGACGATAAAGCAGAAACTGTTATGAAGAGATTAAATGTTTACCATGATCAAACAGAACCTTTAATCGCTTACTACAAAGAACAAGGCAAAGTACTTGACATCGATGGTGTAGGCGCAGTTGAAGAAGTACGTGACAGGGTAAAACAAGCATTAGGAGTGAAGTAAGAATGCCAATTCATATTAAGTCAGCTGATGAAATTAGCTTGATGAGAGAGGCAGCACAAATTCTAATAGAAGCCCATGAATTAGTAGCATCTCATATAAGAGAGGGTATCACTACTAAAGAATTAGATCACATTGCTGAGAAATTCATTAGAAGTAAACATGCATATCCTTCCTTTTTAAATTACCACGGTTATCCAGGATCAGCTTGTATCTCAATTAATGATGAAGTTGTTCATGGGATTCCTGGCAAGAGAAAGCTACAACAAGGAGACATAGTAAGTGTTGACCTTGGGGTATACTATAAGGGATATCACTCAGATGCTGCAAGGACCTATCCTGTTGGCGAAGTATCTGCCGATAAGTTAAAACTTATAGAAGTAACAGAGCAATCTTTCTTCGAAGGTTTAAAATATGCCAAACCTGGGAATCATTTAAGCCAGATATCAGAAGCAATTCAGAAGTATGCTGAGAGCTTCGGTTATGGTGTAGTAAGAGACCTTGTTGGGCATGGGATAGGAAAAGAATTGCATGAAGAACCACAAGTTCCAAACTACAAAACACCTGGAAGAGGACCCAAACTCCAAAAAGGTATGGTGCTAGCAATTGAACCTATGATTAACATGGGAACATGGCAGGTAAGAGTACTAGATGATGATTGGACGTTCGTAACACGAGATGGAATGGCATCGGCTCACTATGAGAACACGGTGGTTATTACAGATGATATTCCAGAAATACTTACGTTACGTAAGTAAGAGGTGATTAAATGAATAACGAGTATTCACTAGGGCAGATTGTTTTCTCAAAGTGCGGGCGTGATCAAGGGAGACCATTCATAATTGTAAGTATTGAAGAAGAATATGTTTACTTAGTTGATGGCGCTCTGCGCAAAGTAGATAGTCCTAAATTAAAGAAGAAAAAGCATATTCAACGTACACTAACAACTGTTGAATGGATTAAACAAAAAATCATAGAAGAAAATCGTCTTACAAACAGTGATGTTAGGCGAGCTCTTGAAGATTATCTAGGGCAATCTTCTGTGTAAGAGGAGGTTTGTAACTTGGCTAAAAGTGATGTTATTGAAGTAGAGGGAACAGTGATAGAAAAGTTACCAAATGCAATGTTTAAAGTTGAGATTGAAGGTGGACATATTGTTCTTGGTCATATCTCAGGTAAACTTCGTATGAACTTCATCCGTGTATTACCGGGTGATAAGGTAACAATTGAACTTTCTCCATATGATTTAACCAAGGGACGCATCATCTGGCGTTCTAAATAAATGGTATAAAAGAAAGGAGAACAGAAAATGAAAGTACGCCCATCAGTAAAAAAGATTTGCGAAAAATGTAAAGTAATTAAAAGAAAAGGTCGTGTTTGCGTTATCTGTGAAAATCCAAAACACAAACAAAAACAAGGCTAATAATCCCAGTCACATACTCATAAACAATCATTGATTTATGACGGTTTATGGTATATAATGTTGTGTGGTGATTTAAGCTAGAAGCGGCTGCGGCATAGAGTCATTTATGCTGTTATATATATATTTAATTTTAAAACCTATAGGAGGTGCGAAACACGTATGGCACGTATTGCAGGTGTAGACTTACCAAGAAATAAACGTGTTGAAATCGGTCTTACTTATATCTATGGTATTGGCCGTCCAACTTCTCGTCAAATTTTAACAGAAGCTGGTATTGATTTCGATACACGCGTTGTGGACTTAACTGAAGAACAAGTAGCTAAAATTCGTGAACTTATTGACAAAACAACTTTAGTAGAAGGTGATCTTCGTAGAGAAATCGCTTTAAACATTAAGAGATTAATGGAAATCGGTTGTTATAGAGGAATCCGTCATAGACGTGGTCTTCCAGTAAGAGGACAAAAAACTAAAACAAATGCTCGTACACGTAAAGGTCCTAAAAAGACTGTAGCTAACAAGAAAAAATAGTAAATAAAGGAGGTTAAGACACAATGGCAGTTGCAAAAAAAGGCGGCAAAAAAGTTGTTACACGTAAACGCCGTGACAGAAAAAACGTTGAACGTGGTGTGGCTCACATCCAATCAACTTTCAATAATACAATGGTAACATTAACAGATACAAACGGAAATGCTCTTTCATGGGCAAGTGCAGGTGGACTTGGATTCAGAGGTTCAAGAAAATCTACACCATATGCAGCTCAAATGGCAGCAGAAACTGCAGCTAAAGCAGCTATGGAGCACGGTTTAAAAGCAGTAGAAGTTATGGTAAAAGGACCAGGATCTGGTAGAGAAGCAGCTATTCGTGCGCTTCAAGCAGCTGGACTTGAAGTAACATTAATCAAAGACGTTACTCCAGTTCCACACAACGGATGCCGTCCACCAAAACGTAGAAGAGTCTAATAGGAGGGTAAAAATGGCTAGATATATTGGTTCTAAATGTAAACAATGTCGTCGTGAAGGAAAAAAATTATTCCTTAAAGGTGAAAGATGTTATTCTGCTGCTTGTTCAGTAGAAAAAAGACCATATGCTCCAGGGCAACACGGTCAAAACAAAACAAAACTTTCTGGCTACGGCACACAATTAAGAGAAAAACAAAAAGCAAAAAGAATCTACGGTGTTCTTGAAGGTAAATTCAGAACATATTTCGAAGAAGCAGATCGTAAACAAGGAATCACAGGTGAAAACTTACTTCGTCTCCTTGAACTTCGTTTAGATAACGTAGTATTCCGTCTTGGTCTTGGTCGTTCAAGAACAGAAGCAAGACAAGTTGTAAGACACAACCTTATTACTGTAAACGGTAAAAGAGTTAACATCCCATCTTACCAAGTTAAAGTTGGTGATGTAATTGAAGTTAAAGAAGATGCTAAATCATTCAATCGCTTCAAACTTACTACAGAAGTAACAGGATCTCGTATTGTTCCAGAATGGTTAGAAGGGGATATCGAAAACCTTAGAGGTACAGTTAAAGCTCTTCCAACTAGAGAACAAATCGATACAGATGTAGAAGAAACACTTATCGTTGAGCTTTACTCTAAGTAATAGTTCGTCACCCTCAATATTTTATTTTAAAACCAAAGGAGGGTTTATCCGGTGTTGGAATTTGAAAAACCACAAATTGAGATTAAAGAATTATCTGCCGATGGTAAATATGGGTGCTTCGTAGTTGAACCTTTAGAAAGAGGATATGGGATTACACTAGGTAATAGCTTACGTCGTATCCTTTCATCTTCTCTTCCTGGTTCTGCTATTAGCAGCATCAAGATTGATGGAGTTCTTCATGAGTTCAGTTCAATTCCAGGCGTTAAAGAAGACGTTATTGAAATTATGCTTAACTTAAAAGGTCTTGCAATCAAAGATTCAAGCCAAAATATGGAGAAAAAAGTAATTTACATCGAAAAAACTGGTGAAGGTGCAGTTACTGGTGCTGACATTAAATGTGGTCCAGAAATCGAAATCCTTAATCCAGAACACCATATTGCTACATTAAGCGGTGGACCTAATTCAAGCCTTTGCATTGAAATGACAGTAACAACTGGTCGTGGATATGAAGGTGTTGACAAACTTAAGAAAACAGACCTTCCAATTGGAGTTATCCCTGTTGATGCTAACTACACACCAGTAGAACGTGTTAACTTCATCGTTGAAGATACACGTGTTGGTCAACAAACAGATTACGATAAACTTACATTAGAGGTTTGGACAAATGGAACACTTAAACCAGATGAAGCTGTATCTTTAGCTGCAAAAGTTTTAAGTGAACATTTAAACTTATTCATTGATTTATCTGAAAATGCACGTACTACAGAAATCATGGTAACAAAAGAAGATGATTCTAAAGAAAAAACTTTAGAAATGACAATAGAAGAGTTAGACCTCTCTGTTAGATCATTCAACTGCTTAAAACGTGCGGGAATTAATACAGTTGAAGACTTAACTAATAAAACTGAAGAGGAAATGATGAAAGTTCGTAACCTTGGACGTAAATCATTAGAAGAGGTATTCCAAAAACTCGAAGAACTTGGTTTTGCACTTAAACCAAGTGAAGATTAAGAACAACAACTAAGGAGGTTAGGGCATGGCTGGACAAAGAAAGCTCGGACGTGACGCTGCAGGTCGTAAAGCGTTACTTCGTAACCAAGTTACAAATCTCTTATACCACGGTAAGATTAAAACAACTACACCTAAAGCTAAAGAGATTCGTAAAATCGCAGAAGGCTTAATTGCTATGGCAGTTCGCGAACAAAACAATTTTGAAGAAGTTACAATTAAAACTAGACAACCTAAAGTAGACGCTAACGGTAAACGCGTTAAAGAAGTTGTAGATGGTAAAAAAGTAACTGTATATGATGAAGTAGAAAAAACTATCAAAAAAGATAGTGCTACTCGCTTACATGCAAGAAGACAGATGTTAAAGGTATTATATCCTGTAACAGAAGTTCAAGCAGGTAAAAGAAGACAAGCTAAAAAAGTTGACATGTGTGACAAATTATTTAGCGAAATCGCACCAAAATACACAGACCGTAATGGTGGTTACACAAGAATCATCAAAATCGGACCACGTAAAGGTGACGGTGCAGAAGAAGTTATTATCGAATTAGTATAATATCTAGGGATTAAGGATTTGTTCTTAATCCCTTTTCTTAATATATAAATTAATTTATATATAAATCTAAGTATTTTATAATTATATAAAGGAATATAAGCATATAAATTTAGGGTTATAGTAAATCTATAAAATGTTTAGACCTATATATAAACTAAAGAGGTGAGACCTGTGGAAAAGATGAATAGTCTTAAGCAAGATAATTTAATAGAAGCTAAAGATATTGTATTTGAGTATTATAACTATGATGAAAATGGAGAGAAGAAAGAAACAATTAAGGCGCTTAATCATATTGATTTATCTATAAAAGAAGGAGAGTTTGTGGTTATATTAGGCCATAATGGTTCAGGTAAATCTACTTTTGCAAAACATTTAAACGCAATTTTAACACCTAAAGAAGGAACTCTTTTCGTAAGAGGCATTGATGCAACTAAAGAAGAGAATGTATGGGACGTGCGTAAAGAAGTCGGAATGGTATTTCAAAATCCAGATAATCAAATAGTTGCTACAATTATTGAAGAAGATGTTGCTTTTGGACCTGAGAATTTAGGGATTGCCCCTGATGAAATTAGAAAACGTGTAGACAATGCATTAGAAACTGTAGGTATGTCTGAATATAAAAGAGTATCTCCAAATCAGTTGTCAGGTGGGCAAAAACAAAGAATAGCCATTGCGGGAGTTATTGCAATGCAGCCTAAGTGTATTGTATTTGATGAATCAACAGCTATGCTTGATCCTATTGGGCGTAGACAAGTAATGGAGACTATGCAAAAGCTTAATAAAGAGCATGGCATTACGATTATTCATATTACACATTATATGCAAGAAGCAATACTTGCTGATCGCATTGTAGTGATTGAAAAAGGTGAAGTATTATTGCAAGGAACACCTAAAGAGGTATTTAAAGAAGTAGAACTTCTTAAAAACATTGGCTTAGATGTACCAGATACAACTTATCTGATGTATTTGTTAAATCAAGAAGGATTTAGCTTTGAGTCTGATTTATTAACCGTAGAAGAGGTGGCAGAGGCAATATGGCAATCAAGATAGAACATTTAACACATATATATAATGAAGGAATGCCTTTTGAGAAGAAAGCACTAGACGATATCAATATTGATATTGCAGAAGGTGAATTTGTTGGGATCATAGGGCACACAGGGTCAGGAAAGAGTACATTAATTCAAATGTTTAATGGTCTTTTAAAACCTACAAGTGGCAATGTGATTATTAATGGAAAAAATATTCACGGTGACGATGTGAAGAAAAAAGAAGTACGAGAGCAAGTAGGATTAGTATTTCAATATCCTGAATATCAACTCTTTGAGATGACAGTTTATGAAGATGTTGCTTTTGGTCCTAAAAATTTAGGATTATCTGAAACAGAGATTAAAGAACGTGTAGAATATGGATGTAAGGCAGTGGGATTAGATGAAAGTTATTATGAAAAATCACCATTTGAACTTTCAGGTGGGCAAAAACGTCGTGTAGCTATTGCTGGTGTTTTAGCCATGAAACCCAATATCCTTATTTTAGATGAACCTACAGCAGGACTTGATCCTAAAGGACGTAATGAGTTATTTGGGCAGCTCAAGAAAATGCACGAAGAACTTGGGCTTACAATAGTTCTTATTTCACATAGTATGGAAGACGTAGCGAGATATGTAGATCGTTTACTTGTATTATATAAAGGTAAAAAGGCATATGAAGGAACACCTAGAGAAGTTTTTGCTCATGACATGGAGCTTGAAAAAATAGGTCTTGCTATGCCACAAATTCGTTATATTATGAATGCACTTAAGGCAAAAGGTATGGATATTGATACAGATGTCTTAACTGTAGAAGAAGCAGCAGCTAAAATTACAGCGTACTTAAGAAGTGGAGGTAAAGCGTAATGATTAGAGATATTACAATTGGACAATATTACCCAACTTCTTCAAGTGTGCATGAGTTAGACCCTAGAACAAAGATATTAATGACTTTTGTATATATATTTGGGTTATTCTTTATTAACTCATTTATTGGCTATGCATTTGTAGCACTTTGTTTCTTTGGTGCTGTAAAGCTTAGTAAAGTACCAATTAAATTTATTTTAAGAGGGCTTAAGAGCATTATGTTCATTTTACTATTTACTGTAGCTTTAAATATGTTCTTTACACGTACAGGAAATACGTTATTTAAACTAGGTTTTATTTCCATAACAGATGAAGGGCTTATTATTGCAGCAAAAATGGGGATTAGACTTATGCTTCTTATTGTAGGTTCATCATTATTAACACTTACAACATCACCAATTGAATTGACAGATGGTATCGAAAGCTTATTAAAACCATTTGCTAAAATTGGTGTACCAGCACATGAAATTGCTATGATGATGAGTATTTCACTTCGTTTCATTCCTATCTTATTAGAAGAAACAGATAAGATTATGAAAGCTCAAATGGCAAGAGGTGCTGACTTTGAATCAGGCAATATTATTCAAAGAGCAAAAGCAATGATTCCTATTATGGTACCACTTTTTATATCAGCATTTAGAAGAGCAGAAGAATTAGCCATGGCTATGGAAGCAAGATGTTATAGAGGTGGTAGTGGCCGTACAAGAATGAATAAACTTTGCTACAAGAAAAAGGATGCATATGCTTTTGTTATGGGTATTGTATTTATAGTAGCTTGTATATTTTTATAAAATGAAATGCCATATACACATAGATATAGGTTAACATATATTAAAGAAGGTATTGTTTAATCAGATAAGATGATTCAATATTAGAAATATAAAAAGAGGTATGTTTGTAGAAAGAGCTATAAACATACCTCTTTTTATATGAATAAATAACCAAAAAATGAAGTGTTGCACAACCTTTTAGCTGTATATATAATTTAAATATTGGCTAGCTTAAAATAAGCATATAATAAAAATAAATTGATTTTAGGATTAAGAAAGCTAATATATGTCAATATATTTTATATAGCAATGTAGCCCATGTGATAATATAATTGAATAAGGTTCTAGAGACAGAGATTTGATAGATAAAAGCTGATAAATGGAATGAGTAGGAGGATTAAAGATGGCTAGATATAAACTCATTGTTGCCTATGATGGCACCAATTATAATGGTTTTGCAAGACAACCAAATGGGACAACTATTGTAGAAACATTAGAAGAAGCAGTAGAAAAAATTGTACAACATAAAGTATATATTTTAGGTGCTGGTAGAACGGATACAGGCGTACACGCCAAAGGGCAATGTTGTGTTTTTGATTCGGATACAAAGGTACCAGTAGAGAGATTAGCAAAAGCGATTAATAGTAAATTACCTATGGACATTGCAGTACAATCTGTGGAGAAGGTAAGTGATGATTTTCATCCACGTTTTGGTGCCAAACGCAAAACATATCGCTATCAAATCATGAATAGTAAACAACGCGATCCATTTTTATATAAATATGCATTAGCATATCCTTATGCTATAGATTTAGAAAAAATGAAAGCAGCAGCAGAAAAAATGATAGGTACACATGATTTTAAATGTTTTTGTGCTGCAAAAACTGATGTGAAAGATACTGTTAGAACAATTTATGATATTCAAATTTATCAACAGGATGACCTAATATCTGTGGATATTTGTGGTAATGGCTTTCTATATAATATGGTGCGTATTATTATTGGGACTTTATTAAAGGTAAATGAAGGAAAGCTTTCAGCTGATGATATTACTAGGATTATAGAAAGTAAGGACAGAAATTTAGCTGGCCCTACAGCCCCACCACAAGGACTCACAATGTTAAAAATAATTTATGAATAGTAAAATAATCCACAGGAAAAAGCTTGACAGTATTATCTGATGATAATATAATATAGGTTGTGTTAATAAGGCCACTTATAAAATCCATTAGCCCCGGATTTTATATGATAATAGAAGAATATTAACTATGTTTTATAAGATCCAAAGGAGGTAAATTTCAATGAGAACAACATACATGGCAAACGCTCAAAATGTTGAAAGACAATGGTATGTTATCGACGCTGAAGGACAAACAGTAGGTAGATTAGCAAGCCAAATCGCAGCAGTATTAAGAGGAAAAAATAAACCAACTTACACACCACACGTGGATTGTGGAGATCACGTTATCGTAATTAACGCTGAGAAAGTTGTATTTACAGGTAAAAAATTAGATCAAAAATTATATAGAAGACACACAGGTTATGCTGGTGGATTAAAAGAAACAACAGCTCGTGAAATGCTTGATACTCATCCAGAAAGAGTTATCATGAATGCAGTAAAAGGTATGCTTCCAAAAAATTCTTTAGGAAGACACATGCTTACAAAACTTCGTGTTTATGCTGGAACAGAACATAACCATGAAGCACAAAAACCAGTAGAATTAAAATTCTAATTAACCGAGAGGAGGAAGTTTTAAATGGCAACAGTTAGATATTACGGAACAGGTAGACGTAAAAGCTCAGTAGCTAGAGTATACCTTGTACCAGGAACAGGTAAAATTACAATCAACAAAAGAGATATCGAAGAATACTTCGGTTTAGAAACTTTAAAAGTTATCACTCGTCAACCATTAGAACTTACAAATACAGCTTCTAAATTTGATGTACTTGTAAATGTATATGGTGGTGGGACAACTGGACAAGCTGGAGCTATCCGTCACGGAATCAGCCGTGCGTTACTTCAAGCTGATGGAGAATTCCGTCCAGCTCTTAAAAAAGCAGGTTTCTTAACAAGGGACCCAAGAATGAAAGAAAGAAAAAAATACGGTCTCAAAGCAGCTCGTCGTGCACCACAATTCTCAAAACGTTAATTGTGTCTTGCAGTTCGAATGCAACTGTATTTCAAAAGCCAATCCTTTGGGATTGGCTTTTTTTGTGCTTATCTACCCTAAATTTTAGATAAAGATTTATAGAAAAAATGTATAAGTTGTAAAATTCTTGGATATATTTAGAGTTTGTGATGGGATAATATTGTAAGTTGTATTTGAATAAATTAGAATAAAGTAGACGAGAGACTAAAGAGTAGGAGGGCTACAATGGAGCAAAATAATAAAGGGCTTAAGGAGAAGAAGGAGAAAACCTTACTTAGTATATTCTTAAAGTCAGTAGGGATTACGCTACTTTCAGGTGTGGTTTTAGTAGGTGCATTTGCAGGAGTATATTATGGGATTTTATATGATGATAAACATACAACATCAGTTTCGGATGAGGTGACTATAAAGGAGAATGTCAAAGAAGAGCCTAAAGAAGAAAAGCGTAAAGAAATCAATAAAAATCTTGCTGTATTTGGTGTAGATGAAGATGGGACAAGAACAGACATTATGTTTGTTGTAAATCTTAATAGTGAAACTAAGAAGGTAAAGGTTCTTTCAATTCCTCGTGATACAAAGGTAAATTGGTCAGAAAGTCAAAAACAGAGACTTTTAGACTTAAAAGGATATACACGTTCAGTATCTAAGCTTAATGAGATGTCTGCTTATGGAGGCATTGATCATGTGAGAGATTTCACAATTGATGAGATTGAAAACATTTTAGGCATTAAGATTGATAATTATGTGTTAATTGGGCTACAAGCATTTAGAGATATTGTTGATGCTGTAGGTGGGATAGAAATCGATGTTCCTGAATTTAGGGGAAGAGGTTTACACTATGATGACTATGAACAAGATTTACACATTCATTTAGAGCCAGGTTTACAATTATTAGATGGTTCACAAGCGGAAGGACTTATCCGTTTCCGTAAAGACAACTATGGTAATAGTTATACTAATGGGGATACAGACAGAATTAAAGTACAACAACAATTTTTAGGTGCATTTGCAGATAAAATTTTAACACCAGCAGTTATCCCTAAACTTTATAATATTATTTCTGCAGTATTTGCTAACGTTAGTACAGATATTAAGCTTACAGAAATACCACAATATTTATCATATATAAGTGATTTTAGTACGGAAAATATAACCTTTGATACTATTGGCGGTGAAGGAAGAATGGAAGATGGTGTATCTTACTTCTTTATTGACTATGATACTTTAGATGAAAAGATTCAAACAACTTTCCATGATACAGCAGTTGCTGGAGAATCAGAGTTAGGTGATTGGGCAGATAGCTCATGGATGGCCGGTGAAACACTAGTTGATAAAACAGTAATTGTAGAAGTTTATAATGCTTCAGGTAAAAATGGTCTTGCTGGAGGACTTAAGGATAAGTTAGAGAAATTAGGTTATAAAGTACCTAAAATTGATAACTATAAAAAAGAAGTTTTTGCAGGAACAGTAGTTTATGCAAAAGATGAAAGTAAAGCAAAACAATTTTTAGAGTACTTACCAGAAGATACAGTGATTACAAAGAAAACAGATATATCTTCTGATATTCAAATTGTATTAGGCTCAGATGCCGCACAATAATTACAAAAATTAAATAGAAGCCAAAATAAAAAGCTATTATAGAAATCTCTATAATAGCTTTTTTATTAAAAATCTATAGAAGCCCACCATCTAGTGTTAAAATTTGTCCAGTCATGTAGCTAGAAAGTGGAGAGGCCAGATAAAGGCATGTTTTTGCAATATCTTCTGGCTGGGCTGTGCGGCAAAGTGGAATATCTTCTACGAAAGCAGCTTTATCTTCTTCTGTATATTCTTTAGTCATATCTGTCTCCACCCAACCACAAGCAATAGCATTTACACGGATATTTGATGGACCAAGTTCTTTAGCAAGTGAACGGGTAAGACCATTGAGTGCACTCTTACTTGTAGAGTAAGCCACTTCACAAGAGGCACCTACATTTCCCCAGATAGAAGAGATGTTGATAATGATGCCTTGATGATTGTGAAGCATTGTTGGAATTGCGTGTTGAATACAGTTATAGGCTGAATTTAGGTTAATAGACAGAATTTTATTCCACATATCAGGTGTAGTATCTGTGAATAAACCAGTATAACTAATACCTGCATTGTTGATAACTATAGATGGTTTAGATCCGAAAGTCATTTGAATATGTTCAAAAAGTCTAGTAGTTGTTTCATAAGAAGAAACATCTCCATAAAAGTAAGTAGCTGTAAGACCTTCGTTTATAAATTCATTATAAGTAGCAGTTAAACGTTCTTCACTAGTAGCACCATTTAAAACGACTTTGGCACCGGCTTTAGCAAAGGCATAGGCAATTGCTTTGCCTATACCTCTTGAAGAACCTGTTACAAGGACAATATCATTTGCAAAATTCAATTTGATTACCCCCTCAAGTAAGCAATTTCTTCTTTATATAAGTTTGTTTTCTTATCAAGCCATGGCGTTTCTAAAATAAGTGGTTTACCTTCAGCAATTGGGTGATGCACAATGCGGTAAATGGCTTCTTTACCGATTTGATCTGTACCTTTTGGATTCGTTTCATCAGCACCTAAGTTTGCATGGCGGTCTTTCTTAGCCCCACGTACATTTAAAGAACCATTAATATGGAATACTTTAAGTTTATCCAGGCCAATGATGTCATCAAATTGTTTAAGTACACCTTCAAAATCATTGATGATATCATAGCCACTATCATGGACATGACAAGTATCAAAGCATACACCTAATTTATCTTTAAGAGTGACACGGCTAATGATGTCTTGAAGCTCTTCGAAGCTACGTCCAATCTCTTTGCCTTTACCAGCCATTGTTTCAAGACAAATAGTCACAGGTGTATCTGGTGTAAGGATTTCATTAAGGGCATCGGCAATACGTTGTACCCCATATTCATAGGTTTTATCTGTGAAAGAACCTGGGTGAAGTACAAGGTATTTCGCACCGATAGCAGCAGTACGTTCGATTTCAAGTGCTAAGAACTCTTTAGCAATGGCATAAGCTTCTTCCTTATAAGAAGCTAAATTAATGATATAAGGTGCATGTACTACAATATCAGATAAACCATAGGCCTTCATAAAGGCTTGACCTTCTTTAATCTTTAAATTTTCAATAGGTGAACGTTTTGTATTTTGAGGTGCACCTGTATAAATCATGAAGGTATTTGCACCATAAGAGTAAGCTTCTTTAGCAGCAGCAATAAGACCACCACTAATAGAAACATGAGAACCGAGTTTTAACATATTTATAACTTTCCTTTTTTGTTGATTTTTCCTTGATAATATGAGCCATTTTGCAATGCTATTTACAAGGTAATAATAACTATTAAATAGTATATACCAAACATATAGTATTTTACTCCAAAATACAAGTAACATCGCAAGAAAAAGCCCCATTTTTCCATAAATTTGATGTATTATCATGGACAGATAAGATAGATTTTACTACAATATAGTAGGTATCACACGAGTAAATGTCAAAAAACATAATCATTGAGAGTAGAGAGGGATAAAAAAGAATTAATATAAACACAAATGCGAATGCTAATCATAAGTTAAGGTCTGTGAGTGTAAATTAAGAAATAGAACAACTAAATATTAATGTAATATAGGAGACTCATATTATGAAAAAGAGCAATAGTAGTAAGTTAAAAAGAGCCCAGAAAAAAAGGCTGAGAAAACTTTTTATAAGAGCCATTGTGATTACGCTACTTGTATGTGCAGGGATAATAGCTGCTGGTACAGCATTATATAATCACATTAAAGTAGATGGTGGCAATAAAGATTGGGGCTTTAACAAACCACTTGATCCAATTAACAAGAATGTAGCAGTATTTGGTGTAGATAAGGATGGCTATCGTACAGATGTTATTTTAGTAATGAACTTTAATAGTGTAACGAATAAAGTCAAAGTCGTTTCTATTCCAAGGGATACTATGGTTGACTGGAATGAAGAACAGAGAGATAAACTCCAAGAATATACAGGTAAATACGTTTATACAACTAAAATCAATGAGATAACTAGTTATTCAGGTATTGAATACATTAGAGATTTTACTATCGAAGAGATGGAAGAGATTTTAGACGTTAATATTGATAATTATGTGATTGTAACAACAGATGCTTTTAGAGAATTAGTAGATGCTATTGGTGGTGTAGAAGTAGAAGTACCAGCACTTAGTAATGGTGAAGGGCTTCACTACGATGATAATTATCAAGATCTGCATATTCACTTAGAGCCAGGATTACAAACATTAAACGGTGAAGATGCAGAAGGGCTTGTACGTTTTCGTAAAGGTTATGCAGAAGGAGATGTAGGGCGTATTAAGACACAACAAATTTTCTTAGATGCATTAGCAGATAAACTGCTTAGTCCTTCTACATTTATAAAGCTTCCTCAAATTGCTTCAGTTATTTTTAACACAGTAACAACTGATATGAAATTAACAGAAATGACAGGCTACCTAAAGTATTTTAGGAACTTTAATCGTGAAAACATTTCTTTTTATATTGTGCCAGGTGAATCAGAGTATATCAATTCAAAATGGTATTACGTAATTGATGATAGTGCCTTACCAGCCTTTAGAAATGAAGTATTTCATGATGAAGTGCCAGCAGGAGAAGAAGCGATAGCACCTGTAATTGACAAAAGTGTAAGTATAGAAATCCTAAACTCTACAGCAACAACAGGGTTAGCTGCTAATGAAAAAATAAAATTAGAAAATGCCGGTTATACGGTATCAAGTATTGGCAATTATACACCAGATATATTAGATACAACAATTATTTATGCAAATGACTTGGAAAAAGCTAAGCAGTTCAAAACTTATTATCCAAATGCACAGCTAGAAACAGATACAACACTTGACTATGATATACAAATAGTATTAGGCAATGATATCCAGTAGGGGGGAATAAATAAATGAGGCTTGCTAAGTTTAAGCTCAGATTAGTAGTATTATCTTCAGTTCTTATAGGCGCTAATGTAGCTTATGGGGCTATATTACATCAAGAGACGACAACGCAGACGATTACCAAAGGTGCAACACTTACAAATGAAAAGATTTTAAGTGAGATAGGATGGCGTAACATTAATGTATTAAGAGTCAATCTAAAAGAACCTAATGTTAAGTTAGCACCAATTGAAGCGGCTAATGGTACATCCAGACAAACAGTTTTACAAATGGTTAATAATGCAGGTGCAGTAGCAGGAGTTAACTCGGATTTCTTTGATATCTCAACAAGTAACACACCGAGTTTTGGGCCAGTGATTTCAGAGGGAGAACTTAAGCACGCCTATAATAGCAATTATTCCTCGTTAGGACCTAACAAGTATATGGGAACATTTATAATAGACACTAATAACAGTGTGGATATGGACTATTATGGAGTTTCTTTAAGATTGAATGCAGCAGGGACATTTGTAGGAGCTATGGGAGGATATAACAATATTCCTTCTAAGCTCTACAGACCTGTGGTAGTAGATCGTACATATTATGCAAATACAAGTAGTATTATCAGTAAGCTACCTAATACCTATACAATTGTAGTAGAAGATGGAACAGTAACATACTGTTCTAAATCTAATGAAGCAGTAGATATTCCTAAAGATGGCTATGTTATTTTAATTGGTGAACAAGATGCAAACAATTACTATAGTAAATTAAAAGAAGGAACAACTGTAGAATTACAGCAAGTGCTCTATTTAAGTAATGGGATGACACAGGCAGTTAGCGATATTCAAATGGGTATTGGTGGTGGCGGTTTGATTATGCAAGATGGCGCTGAGTATACAGGTGCTGCCCATAAGATTACGCCTAATTCTAAAGACCCAAGAACAGTGATTGCTACAGTTAAAAATTCCGATGAAGTACTTTTAATAACCATTGATGGACGTGGTGAATATAAAGGAATGACTCATAAAGAGTTAGTCAGTTTCCTCAAAAGTTATAATGTAAAAGATGCCATGTACTTTGATGGTGGTGGTTCAACTACAATGGTAGCACGTAATGAGGGAGAAACTAAAGTTACAGTGCAAAACTATCCTTCAGATGGTAGTCAAAGAAAAGTTATCAATGGTATAGGCGTATATACTACTTCAGAAACAGGAGATGCCCAGAAATTATATTTAAGTACAAATGTTGAACGTACCTTTGCAGGGGAAAGTATAAACTTAAGTGTAAAAGCAGTGGATGAAAATGATAACCCTGTTACAATTGACACAAGCAAAGTTACTTACTCGGTATCAGGGGTTACAGGCAAATTTGAAGGCAGTAAGTTCACACCAACAAGTACTGGAAAAGCATTGATTATAGCTAGTTATGAAGGTATAGATGTAGGACATGAGATATATGTATCTAGTCCTGTGGGAATTCGTATTGAACCTTCTAATTTGCAAGTAAGTGAAAATAGCACAAAGACTGTAAAAGTTTATGGTGTTGATAGTGAAGGATATAGCATACCAATTAGCCCAGGAAATATTAAATGGACCAGCAGTAGTAATACTGTAGGTGCAACTAACAATACTGTAGTAACTAAAGGTAAAACAACAGCTATATTAGAAGCTGAGTATAAAGGGATTAAGGCAGAGCTAGGCGTTATTGTAGGGAATATAACAGAGGCCATTGAATCCTTTGAAAATACTAAGGTAAGTTGGGGTGGAGACACATCTACAGTTAAAGGAAGTGTCATCATCTGCAATGATGAGAAGTATAAATATCATGGGAATAAATCAGTTAAAATGACTTATACCTTTGATAAATCACAAGATAAACAAGTAGCTTATACTTTATTTGATACCCCGATAGCTATTCCAAATGATGCCATGAGCGTGAATATGTGGCTATATGGCAAAAATCAGGGAGACTCAGCGAAGCTAGAGGTTGTAGATAGTAATAATAAGAAATTTTATTTAAAACTCACAGACAGTATTAACTTCAATGGTTGGAAGTATGTTAGCGCAAGCCTTCCAGAAGAAATGGTACTACCAGCAAAGGTTACAAAGTTCTATACCTATGCGAATTCAGTTAATGAAAAGAGAACAACGGCTGTTTATTTAGATCATGTTTCTATAACGAGAGGATTTAGAGGTAAGTCAGGAATTAATACAAGAGCAGATTTCAGATTTGATCCATGGTATAAAGAAACATTACAAGGGCCAAAAGATAATCAATATATGATTAATGTAGTTGGTGGCACAAAAGTAAGTAGTATGTCACTTAATAAAGAGACAGTGCAGAAAATAGGTAATCAGCTATCCAATCAAAGTAGTTTAGTGGTTATGGCAGATAAAAACAATATAAGCTTGCCTTTAAGCACAAAAAGCATAAGCTATAAAAATACTTATGAAGTGACAGATTATGCAAATACCCGCGTGATTATGGCAGGTACAGACAATGGGGGCTTAAGAGCAACAGAGGCTTCGGCATGGATTAACATTAAAAAAGCAATAGAAAGTACCAATGCTAAGCATATTATTTTAGTAATGAGTAAAAATCCATTAACACAATTTAGTGATACAGAAGAAGGGAAAGCCCTTCATAAGTATTTAAAAGAAGCAAGAGAAAAAACAGAGAAAAACATATTTGTGATTACAGCAGGCGCACAAGGTAATGAAGTAAGAATAGAAGATGGGATCAGGTACATAAAAACAAGTGGGTTAAATACAAATACAGATCAAGTGAAAGATGCTTCGTTCTTAAAAATTAAAATGGTGGATGATAAGGTATATTATACTTTTGAAAACTTTTTAGGTTAATGGAGATTTTGTCATTACATACAGATTTAATAAATATTCCAAACAATAAGGAGGCATACTAATGAATAAAAAAGTAAAAGTAGCATTAGCCGTAATAGGTATCACAGCAACAACACTTTATGCGGCGGATAATGGGCTTGGTTCAGCAAGTGACCCACTTGTTACAAAGAGCTATGTGGATCAAAAAATTACAGAAATAAGTGGCAATATGGATAATAGCAGTCTTGCAAAGCAGGTTGCAACACAACAAGCGCTTATTGAAAATTTAATGGAAGAAATTAGTGGGTTAAAAAATGCAGAAACTCCTAATAATAATGTATTTGAGGTAGTTGTAGTTCAGCCAGGGCAAGTCATTTATGGCAAACAAAGTACAGAGATGATTATGCGTTCAGGTAAAGCACAAGCAGTAACAGTGGCAGCAGGTGGGCTTCAAGACATTACAAGTGGAGAAGATTTAAGTAGTGGTATGGAAATTCCTAAAAACCATTTATTAATCATTCCAAGAGAAGATGGAAGAGGTTTACTTGCAGATACAAAGCTTACAGTCATGGTAAGAGGTGGCTATACAATAATATAGTAGGCTAATAGCCAGTGGAGGAAAAAATGAAAAAACAAATCAAAGTGTTACTCTATGTTATCTTAGCCATATCGTTAGTAGCAAGTGGCTGGGTTGGATTTGAAAGAATCCAGACTGAAAGGGCAGATAAGAGTATCCAAATTGCAATCAGATATAATGATGTATTAAGTTTAGCAAAACAAACAGATGTACCTGTAGAAAGTGTACTAAGAGAATTTAAGCAGTTAGGCGCAACCACGTTATTTGTTCGTGAAAATACTGTAAGTGGTCCTAATGATGATTATTATAACTTTAAAGCACAAGGTGAAGTAACAATCGTAGATGGTTACATTCTTAAATTCTACTATCCAAATGTGGCGTCTTTAAGACCAGAACGCACATATGTGGTGACTTCAAATGAAGATATTGCAGAAAGTATTTATAGCAATTATAGTCTTAAGAACTTAGAAGTAGAAACGCTTGTAGGCACATCAGAAGAAACAAATGAGTCTGTTTATTTTATTGATGTAACAGATGTAATGAGCAGTTTAGGATCAGTAGGTGTAGGCTTTAATACAGCTGATTTAAATTTAGCAGCTAGCTTAGGCTACATGATTGCACCACAGATTAAAAGCTGGGAAGAACCATCAGAAGAGTCACTTATAAACTTAGTAGAAGAAGTGAATGCCATTGATAATGTAGGAACAGTTTACTTCGCAGATATTACAATCCCAGGCGCAGATACTGAGGTAATGGCAGAGTTTATTAGAAACCACCAACTTGGTTTCATTGAATTTACATCAAATAAACAAAAAGGTTTTGAAACACTCGCTAAACATGCAAGTGAAAGTGGCACAAATTATAAAGTAACACGCCTTCATACATTAGGTGATGCACAAGTTAAGACATTTACGATTACAGAACTTATGGATCGTTATCAATTAGCACTTAATGAAAGAAATAACCGTACTTTCTTATTTAAAATGCCAAACACATCGAATCCAGAAGAAGACAAAGCTTATTTAGCAGAAGCAATTACAGAATTTAGAACAATTGCTGAGCAAGAGGGTTATACACTTGGGGAGACAACAACTGATTTTAACCTCCCACAAATTCCAATCTTTGTAGCTATTTTAGTAGGGCTTGCTTCAATCGTTGTATTTATCCTTTTATTAAGTGAATTAGGTGCGACAAAATTAGGATACATTTTAGGTGCTTTAGGCACACTAGGTTATCTTGGACTATTAAAAGTATCACCATTTAATGCATATCGTTTAATGGCTTTATTTGGTGCCATTGTATTTCCAACTTATGCAATGCTTATGGGACTTAGAGAAGAGCCACGTAATATTAAAGAGACAATCATTGCTTTCCTAAAAATCTGTGTTATTTCATACGGTGGTGTACTTGCCATTGTAGGTTCATTATCACGTACAGGCTTTGCATTAGGTATTAACTTATTTGCAGGTGTAAAACTTGCACATATTATTCCTATTGCAGCAATCATTGTAATTTTAGTTTATAAAAAGCATAAATTTGACTATAACTTCTATAAAGGAATTTTAGATAGAAAAATCAGCTATGGTGCTTTACTTGTAATTGGTATTATTGGAGCAGCATTACTCATTTATACAACAAGAACAGGTAACTCAGGTAGTGCTTCAACATTAGAGCTTCAGTTTAGACAGCTTTTAACAAATGTTTTAGGTGTACGACCACGTACAAAAGAGTTTTTAATTGGTTATCCAATTTTAATATGCTTACTTTACTATGGTTATAAAGAAGCATATTTACCATTTGTAATATTTGCAGCAGTAGGACCAATTTCATTAGTTAATACTTATGCACATATTCATACACCACTTTTAATTTCAATGACTAGAAGTGCATACGGTATTATCTTTGGACTTCTTATTGGATTAATTGCAATCTGGGTAATTAAATATATAGGTAAGGTGATTAGAAAATGGCAACTACAAAGCAAATAGTTTTATCAGGTTATTATGGATTTGATAATATTGGTGACGAAGCAGTACTTTTTTCCATTGTATCTCTCTTAAAAAAAGAGATACCAAATGTGAAAATAGTGGTACTTTCTAATAATCCAGAAAAGACAAAGGCAACTTATAATGTAGAAAGTGTTAATCGTTGGGATATAAAAGCAGTAGCAAAAGTAATTAAACAAAGTGACCTTCTCATTAGTGGAGGAGGAAGTTTATTACAAGATGTAACAAGTAGTAAAACTATTCCATATTACTTAGCTATAGTAAAAATTGCACAGTTCTATAAGAAGAAAGTTGTATTTTATTCTCAAGGAATAGGGCCAGTGAATAAAAGCTTTAGCAAGACACTTATGAAGATGATTATTAATAAAGTAGATGGAATCTATGTGAGAGAACCAGGTTCAAAAGCTTTATTACAAGAAATTGGTATTAAGAAACCGGTAGAAGTTTCTATTGACCCTGTTATTGGGATTAACTTAGGAAGAGAAGCAGGAGATTCTAAAGTAGTAGTTAAGAAGCCTGCAGTTGGGATTTACCTTAGACCATGGCAAGATGAAGCCCATGATGAGAACTTACTTGAAGCTATGAAAGAAGGGCTTGGAGAACTTATTGCGAAAGGCTATAAGCTCTACTTCATCCCGATGCACTATGATCAAGATAGAGAAATCGCTAAGAAACTTCAAAATAAACTTGTACAAAGCGGTTTAGGTAAAGCTAGTGATATGGAAGTAGTAGATAAAATGCTTTCAATAGAAGAAGTATTAGACTACACAGCAAACTTTGATATGATTATTGGTATGCGTCTACATAGCTTAATTATGGCAGCAGCAGAAAAAGTACCAATGATGGCTTTATCATATGACCCTAAGGTAACTGGATTTATGAAAGAAATAGAACAATCTAGTTACTGTATAGATTCAGACAAAGTAACAGCAAATAGTTTTAAAGAGAAATTAGAGAAGCTGATAAATCATAAAGCAAAGCAAAAAGAAGAGCTTATTAAAGTATTTGAGGCGAAAAAAGATAAAATATACTTACCACTCAACAAGGTAAAAGAATTACTTAGATAATTACTTAGAGTGTATAAGATTAAAGAGAGAATAAATACATTTGTAGGATTGATATTGTATAATAGATAAAGTAATTTGATAAAGGTGTTACAAGGGGACTTGTGACACCTTTATGTGATATAACTTTTATATAGCCTATAAAGGGCAGGTATTAGGAAATAAGGATAAATAGGGAGATAAAAAGACCTAAATTACAGGAGGATATAATGAATACTAAAATGATAAAAATATTAGAAGTACCTATTTCTAATGTAACAATGAAAGAGGCTATTGATATTGTAGATGGATTTGTTAAATCAGATAAAATGCATAAGGTTTATACACCAAATCCAGAAATCGTCATGTTAGCTCGAAACAACCCTAAATTTATGGAAGTTATTAAAAAAGCGGATCTCGTAGTGCCAGATGGTATTGGTGTGGTTATTGGCTCTAGACTACAAAAAGGAGATAAACTTCCTGAACGTGTACCAGGTTATGACTTAGTACAAAATACAATGAAACAAGCTGTTAAAGAAGGTTATAAATATTATTTCTTTGGTAGTAAACCAGGAGTAGCCGAAAAGGCAGCAGAAAAAATGAGAGAAACTTACCCAGGTATCCAAATTGTAGGGACAAGAGATGGATACTTTAAACCAGAAGATGAGCCAGCAATCATTAAAGATATTAATGAATCAGGCGCAAATATCTTATTAGTAGCTTTAGGTGCACCTAAACAAGAAACATGGATTGAGGAACATCAACACTTACTTCCAAATGTAAGAGTAGCGATCGGTGTAGGTGGAAGTTTAGATGGAATGGCTGGTATTGTAAAACGTGCGCCACTTATTTATCAAAAGTTAGGACTTGAATGGTTCTATAGATTAATGAAACAACCATCACGTTTTGTAAGGATGTTAGTACTGCCACAATTCCTAATTGAGGTAGTATTGTACAAAGGCGAGCGTAAAAAGTAAAAAAAATACAGATAAAAACACTAGTTTTTTGTGGATAAGTAGTAAACATAAAGTAGAAAAGTACTTGCTTTATGTAAATGCTACAAAAACTATATAACATGATAAGTTGATTTTTACTGCATTGTGGGCGATTTATATTGAATTAGATAATAAATTTTATATGTTTATGACTATTAAACAAAATGGTAAAAATGATTTTATAAAAATAGTCAATAGCGAATATAAGGAAAAATATAGTATAGTAAAGTAAGTCCAAAGACATATGAATTTATCTAAACTAAGGGGGAAATATCTCATGGCAGGTTTAAAATTAAAAAATATTGAAAAAAGATATTCAAATGGCTTCGTAGCAGTTAAAAACTTTAACTTAGATATTGAAGATAAAGAATTTATCATTTTCGTAGGACCATCAGGATGTGGTAAATCAACTACATTACGTATGATTGCTGGTCTTGAAGAAATCTCATCTGGTGAGTTATGGATCGGTGATAAACTTTGTAATGAAGTGGCTCCAAAAGATCGTGATATCGCAATGGTATTCCAAAACTATGCGTTATACCCTCATATGACAGTATATGATAACATGGCATTCGGTTTAAAACTTCGTAAAACACCTAAAGAAGAAATCGACAAACGTGTACGTGAAGCAGCTAAAATCCTTGACATCGATCAATGTTTAGATCGTAAACCAAAAGCTCTTTCTGGTGGTCAACGTCAACGTGTTGCTATGGGACGTGCTATCGTTCGTGAACCAAAAGTATTCCTTATGGACGAACCTTTATCAAACCTTGATGCTAAACTTCGTGTACAAATGAGAACAGAAATCTCTAAATTACACCATAAATTAAATACAACATTCATCTACGTAACACATGACCAAGTAGAAGCTATGACACTTGGTACAAGAATCGTAGTACTTAAAGATGGTGTTATCCAACAAGTTGACTCACCATCAAACCTTTATTCTAAACCACAAAACTTATTCGTTGCTGGATTCATCGGTTCTCCACAAATGAACATGATTGAAGCTAAAGCAGTTAAAAAAGGTGACGATGTAGTTCTTACATTCGGTAAAATCGAAATTCCATTATTAAAAGAAAAAGCACAAAAACTTGTTGCTGGTGGTTATATTGGTAAGGAAGTAATGATGGGTATTCGTCCAGAACACATCTGCGAACCATCAACATTATTCGAAGAAGAAAAAGAACACTTTACACTTGGTACAGCTACAGTAGAAGTAGTAGAAATGCTCGGAGCAGAGAAAAACTTCTACATGATTTGTGAAGGAAACAACATCACAGGTCGTTTCGACACATCATGTCAAGCTGGTCCAGATGATACAGTACAAATCGCATTCGATATGAGAAAAATTCATGTATTTGATTTAGAAACACAAAAAACAATTACAAACTAATTAATACATATCAAAGCTGCTAT